>CANGTN010000012.1 GCA_947456805.1 Chitinophagaceae bacterium
GTGTTCACCTCTTCCCTTTCCGAACAGAGAAGTTAAGCCCCTCATGGCCGATGGTACTTGCATTTTGCTGGGAGAGTAGGTAGCTGCCGTATTCTTTTCGAAGCTTCGCATTTTTGCGAAGCTTTTTTTATGTACTTACACAACTATTATTTTTATTGAATCAAATAAATTATATCAATTTATTTGATTCAATAAAAATTAAAGTACTGAAATTAAATTATAATCTTTTGAAGAATTTCAACTTCTAAATTTAAATCACTCATCTTGTCATAACTTTTAGTTTTATAATTTTATTTATAAAAATTATTTACCAAATTCATAAGACACTCCAAAAGTAATTTCTCTTGGATCGCCTAAGTAATAGGAGTAAGATGCATTACCACTTGTTGTAGCAATCTTAGTAGCCCAAGGTGAATAGTATTCATTAAAAATATTTAATACATTCAACCATAATGCTACTTTTTTTATTTGATAACTGGTTCTAAGATTAATCACATCAAATCCTTTGTATTTGAAATTATTCAGGTCATCCATGAAATAAGGTGATTGATGATTCCATTCTGCACTGATACGAAAACCTTTTACAAAATTTGGTTTGTAAATTACCTCTGCATTACTAGTAAATGACGGGGCTGCATTCATTGTTTTGCCACTATAATCAATACCTTTTACAACGTTCTGAATAAAATAATGTTTGGCATTTGTAGCACCAATATTTAATTGTAATTGATTGCTTGGTTTGTATTTAATGGAATACTCAAGTCCGTAATGTCTTGTGCTACCTGCGTTTTGATTGGCATTGGTGTTGTCTGCTTGTTTTACGGATATAATTTCATTGGTTCCGTTAAGTAAATACAAACTCCATTCAGCATACAATTTGTTTTTTAGAAACGACAACCAGCCTCCAATTTCATAATTAGCAAATGTTTGTGGCAATAGATAAGGCACTTTTGTGCTGTTGTATAATTCGGTAATCTGAGGTGGTACATACCCTTCGCTGTAATTGCTATAAAAGCCTATATTATTAATGTTGTAGGTGAAGCCTACTTTTGGAGTAAACCTATTGAAATTATTTGTAGTAGATGGTGCTCCGGAAGATGCTGTTGCTGTGAGATTATTTTTAAAATTATAAGTAAATCTGTCAAAGCGATAGGCCATTACAAATCTTACATTTTTAAATGGCGTTGATTCATAATTCACAAAACCTGCGATATTGCTGATTCCTGTGGTGTAATTACTAAGTAAAGAATCTTTTGATGGAAATGTATATCCGGTATAATTTCCGCTAGTCACATCTTTTTGAATCCAAATAAAATGAGCATAGAATTTTTGCGGACTCATATCAATACTTGCACCACCGATTAATTTACTATTCAGCCATTTAAATTTTTGAACATGTTGAACAAATAACGCATAAGTTGAAAATGCATTCTCATTAATTTGTCCTTTGAAAATACTTGTATTATTTGTGCTTGCTACAAGGTATGAAGGATTTTGCTTCATAGAATTTTTGCGGTATAAAAATGTAAAATCACTTTCACTGTTTTTATTCCATTGATGATGCAGCATAGATTTTATGCGGAGTGCAGCAACACTTCTGAATGTGAATGTATGCGGAGAGTTATAGTTTTTTTGTGCAAATTTGATACTGTCCAACGAGCCAGTCATATCGGTATAATAATCAACATAGGCTAAAGTATTTGTCCAGTTGGTTTTTTCATTTATTTTAAAATCAGTTCTGAGATTCAAGGCAGCTTTGTGAAAGTCACTATGTTGGATAATTCCATTTTTTTTATCTGCGTATGAAAAACTTGCAATGATGCCCCATTTTTTAAAAGTAGTACCCAATTGAGATTCAGTTTTTTTAAATCCGTTGTTATTGATTTGAGTGCTTACAAATCCTGATTTATAAGAATTAGCGGATTGTGTAATCATATTTACAGCTCCACCAATTGCCTCTGCACCATACATTGCAGATGATGGCCCTTTAATTACTTCAATACTTTTTGCAGCAGTTAAATTCATTTCTAATAAAGCATTGTTGCTGAACACGCCACTTGTTCTGATTGGAATTCCATCTTCCATGTACAAAAACAAACTCTTCAAAGTAATAGGTTGGCGAATACTCATAGTGTGTTGTTCATTGCCAATACTCACCATTGTTACCCCACTGATTTTGTTGAGTAAATTATCGAGTCGTTGTGCTTTTGTATCACTAATAGTTTGAGCGTTTATTGTTGCAATTGCAATAGGAGCTTCAATTCTTTTTTGTATTGTTTTATTGGCACTGATGATTACATCTTGTAACATCTGACTTGATGGAATTAAACCAATCAAAATATTCTCTTTGTTTTTTATGCTAATTGTCTGAACATCGTAGCCTATACAAGCTATTGTTAGTATGCTGTTTTTTGATGAAATTGAAAAATTACCTGTTGAGTCTGTTAATACTACTTTTTTATCAGCATCGGTAATTGTAACTTTTGAAAGTGTTTGTTGATTGGATGCATCAATTATTTTTCCTGTTATAACAAAAGTAACTTGAGCTTGAATATTTCTTGAGCTTACTATAAATAAAACAACAGCAAGTATTTTTTTGATACAATTATTTTTCTGCAAAATTAAAATTACTTTCATTGAATGCAATTTAGCCATAACTCAGAAACAATAGATGATTCAATAACTTAATCAACTTTGCTAAATATTATACAATGAAAGTATAGTCTTGTAATCTGTTTCATTCTTTGATTATATTCGTACTCATTTTAACAGCATTTTGCATGAAGAAATTTGCAGTAATTGTAGCCGGTGGAAGTGGATTGAGAATGGGTGCACCATCACCTAAACAATTTTTATTATTGAATGGGAAGCCTTTATTAAGGCATACGATTGACGCATTTTTAGATGCTTACAATGACATGGAAGTTATTGTAGTGTTGCCGAAAGATTACATCGAATTTGGTAAAACAATGATTGCTGAAATGATAGATAAGAACAGAATACAAATTACAATCGGCGGTGCTACAAGATTTCATTCTGTACAAAACGGATTAAAATTAATCAGCGAAATATCAATCATATTTGTACATGATGGTGTAAGGAGTTTGGTGTCCAAAACCCTTATACAACAATGCTTTGAGCAAGCTGTAGAAAAAGGAAGTGCTATTCCTGCGGTTGCTGCTACTGATAGTATCAGGCTGGTAAATGGAGAGGAGAGTAGTGTAGCTAATCGTAATAATATCAGGATTATTCAAACACCACAAACTTTTAAAAGCGATATTCTTTTGCCTGCATTTAATCAGGTGTATGAAGATACATTTACAGATGAAGCTACTGTTGTAGAAGCTTTTGGAACAAAAGTTTTTTTGTGTGAAGGAGATTATAACAATATAAAAATCACACGACCTATTGATTTATTGGTAGCTGAAAATATTTTAAATCAATTATAAAATTGAGCTTAAAAATTATTTTTTAATCCATTTTAAAAAGAAAGGCAATTGATTGAAATGCCAATAAAAATAAGGTTGGTTTACTGCACCAAATTTTTCATAAAAACTTTTTACTCCCGGCAGGTCACTGCCTTCAAAGTCAAACAGCATATGGTTTTCAGCCAATTCTTCTAATAATTTATCATACAAAAAATAATTTGCTTCTGCTTGTCTTCCTTCATTATTTGTATAATTAATAAGATTGTAAAATCTTTTATTGTCCTTTAATAAAATTGCAATACTTAAAGTTTCGTTTGTATCATTCACAACTTTCCTTACGATTATTTTTTCTTCTTGTTGTAATAACGTCAATACTTTTTCTAAGTTTTTATAGTCAGTTAATGTAACATGTTGTAATACTTGCTGGTTGTGTTTTTGATAGTTTTCAACTGCAGTTTCAAAAGTTAAATCAGTAGTATATCTGAGATTTTGTTTCAATGCTTTACTAAGGCTATAATCAATACTTTTTTTGTAGTTTGCTTTTATTTGCTGATAGTTCTGGTTTAAATCAATTACATAATTATTGTGAACTTTATATTGTTGCATTGTATTGAAATTAGTGTTGCTGAAATTAAGATTCACAGAACCATATTTCACTTTTTCAAATATTGCCGCAATAACTTTTTCAGAAACCAATTCATTGTTTCCAATAAATCCAAGCTGTTGTATAAATGGCGGAGTATATAAATATTGTATGCCAAATTTTTGTTTAATACACAATGGGAAAATTGCTTCATAATCATTGATGATACAACCTTCCCAGTGTATTGCCATTGCATCCAAAAATGCAGTTGTGGCATATATTAATCCATTGCTATTGTTGGCAATACAATTATCCCACTTGGCTTTATCAATTTGATTAGATGGAATAATTTGTAGAATTGGATTTTTTAATTTGTACAATAATAGATTATATGCCCTTATTGATTTAATAATATTACTATCAGGGATTATTTTCTTTTTTCTTTTCATTGGAAACTTCTTTGTCATTCCATCATAATTGCGTAATTAATTAACTTGTCTTATAAAGGAATTTCTCTGCTGAGTTTATTGAATTGTAACTTTTGAACATCAATAGAAAATGAAATTGTTTTCCAAAATCTATTTTCTCCTAAAGTAGATTTGAAATAATTACTGTACACTTTACTATATAAAATTGGAACATAAATATTTACCAAAGATTTGAATAAAGGAATTTGCAATCCTGCATCGTATAAGAATTTTCCTGTTGCAGGATTTTCTTTCCAGGCATCGGCAGTGGTGCCAATATCAACAAAAAAGTGCAAAGGAATTTTGATAGGTAATGCATTCAGAATATTTAATTTATCAGGAATATTGCCACTGAAATTCAATGCCATCAACCAATTATCTGTTTTGCCAATTTTATTACTTAGTAAGTCTGTTCGTACTTTAAAAAAACCATCACTGTTCATTATTTGCTGACTTTGCCAACCTTCAAATTCATTTCTTCCAATAAAATAATTGCTGTAAGTATAATCTTCATAACCTTTTCCGCCGGTCATGTTCAATTGGTATCTATCTGTTTCAT
Organism: Chitinophagaceae bacterium; assembly: GCA_947456805.1. Classification (GTDB taxonomy): domain Bacteria; phylum Bacteroidota; class Bacteroidia; order Chitinophagales; family Chitinophagaceae; genus UBA1930. Next base: position 5,038 of record CANGTN010000012.1, read on the forward strand.
ATTGTTTTACAAAAGTTTTACCCGTAGTGTAAATAAATTTTCCTGCAAAAAATCTTGCATCAATTCCGCCTTTTATTTTGCTGTAGTTGAAAAAATAATTTCCTGTAAAACCCGCACGGATAAAGTCTTTCCCCTGATCAATCGATAATTTTATTTGATAAGGATACAATATTCTGTTATCCATACTTGTAATAGAAATTTGATTAATGTTTGTGTTTACAGGAGCTTTGTTTACTATAGTTTGAGGGTTGCCGTTGATATTAATACTATTGAATTCTAAACCATCTTCCTTCAAAAAGAAACTCCTTGCCCTTAATATCAAACGGTGTGTACTTGTCGCATCCTTTTTGTAAACAGTGTATTGAATACTTGGTACAATTCTTTGTACATTTTGAAATATTTTATCGTCATTTTCCGGCTGAAAATCATTCATGGTATATTTACTTGTACTCAATGCAATTGCTAGCCATGATTTTTTTTGATATGAATTGTAAGAAATTCTGCCGGTATAATTTAAGTGTCTACTGCCAACAGCATAAGCCGGTGCAACAAAAAATTGAAGCTTATTCAAAGGAAGCTGGTAATTGTGCAAAGCAGCTCCAAGCATCAATTTATCATACCTGTTGTAACCAATTATAGGAGTAATAGAAATGTAGTCGTATTTATTTGTTTCTTTTAGGGAGAAGTAAGAGATTACCTTTTTTTTTCTTTCTTTTTGAATGCTGTCCAGGGGTTCAGTACTATGTAATTGCTTAAATCTTTCTGTTAAAAATTTGCCTGAACTTTGTTCTATACTTTTTTTAAAATCATTTGGATAAGGGTGTTTGAATTTCCATTCTTGATAATATTTTTTCATGCAGCTGTCAAAAGTATTTTTACCAAGATCGTTTTCTAATTTCTGCATCCATTGACTTGCTTTTGAATATACAATTAAGCCATAACTAGTTGAGGTATATGCTTCTGAAACAGTATCTATTGGCTGCGATTTTTGGATGTGTGAAAATGTTTTGTCTATCAAGCTTTCAATATCTGAGGAGACTCTCTTTGCTATAAATTTTGGCATATCCTCACCTAATAAATTGTTTTGATATTTTGTTGCTTCATACCTTTTTTGGTAATAGGTATTCATGCCTTCATCCATCCATGGATGATCTCTTTCATTGCTTGCTAAAGCACCATAAAACCAGTTATGCCCAAGCTCATGAACGATAGTAGCATCAAGCATTTGACCCTTTTCCATTGTTGTAATTAAAGTGATAGAAGGGTATTCCATACCACCACTATTTATGTTAAAACTACCTGCTACAATACTTGCGGTTGAATAGGGATATGTGCCAATTTTTTCAGTATAAAATTTCAAACCATCTTTTGCATAATTGGTTGCATTGTTCCAATCTGTATTCCATGGAAAGTAATAAGTGAAAATATCAATTTTATTTTCGTTAATAGTCACGGAATCATATCCAACCACAAATAATTTACTTGCAAACCATGCAAAGTCATGAGCATTATGTAATTGATACTCTAATGTTTTAAACTGGCTTGCAGATTTTATTTTTATCGTATCACTAAGAAAAGGTTCAAACTTTTTTTTCAATTTCACTTTGTTCATGTACTCCTTAAAAGCAAACTGATCAGCTATTTTTTTCCTGCCTTCTTTTTTTAATTGCTCAAGCATTTCATTGTTTTGCAATACGCCACTTGCTGCAATTGTATAATTTTCAGGAACAGTTATTTGCACGGTATAATTACCAAATTCACTATAAAATTCTCCTTGGTCTAAATAGGGCATTTCGTGCCAACCCTTACTGTCATAAACAGCTGGTTTCGGATACCATTGTGTTACCTGATAATTGTCACCTATATGCCCGCCTCTGCTAAAGTTATAAGGAAGTTGTACATGAAATGGGGTAGTAATAATTGCAGATTGCTTTGGAAGTATGGGTTTCGGCAGTATCAATTTAATGATGTCTATGTGTTTTGGGTGAGCTTCTGTAATTGCAGCAATTGCATCAACTTTAAAATCCAATTGGTCAATATAACCTTTTTTGTCTTCATCAGAAAAATAAAATGCGGTACTGCCTTTACGTAATGTTTGTTCTGAAAATGCGGTACGGTCATTTTTGTATGCATTGTTCCAAAGATGAAACCAAATAAAACGAAGTGTATCCGGTGAGTTGTTGTAATAAGTTATTGTTTCAAATGCATCAAGGCTATTTGTTTCGTCCTGAAGACTCACTTTAATATCAAAGTTCACTTGTTGTTGCCAATATACAGATTGACTTATTGCAACAATACAACCACATAATAAAATCGCGAGTGTCAAAAAATATTTTATAAATAATTGTTGTTTCAGCTTCATAGCAGTTGATATTCAAATTATTTTCCTTTGCCCGATAATATGATTCGTAAGGTATGTATCATTATTTTAAAATCAAGCAATAATGATGCGTTCTCAATATACACCAAATCATATTGCATTCTTTCTATCATTTCTTCAATTGTACTTGCATATCCAAATTGTACCATTCCCCAGGAAGTCAATCCTGGCTTTACTTTCAGTAAGTATCGATAGTATGGAGTCAGTTCATTTATTTTATCAATAAAAAACTTCCTTTCAGGTCGTGGGCCAACAAGGCTCATATCTCCCTTAATAATATTCCATAATTGTGGCAATTCATCTAGTCTCCATTTACGCATAGTTTTGCCCCATTTGGTAATTCTTTCATCATGATCACTCGATAATGCAGGTCCGTTTTTTTCTGCATCCAAAGCCATACTTCTGAATTTGTAAATCATGAATTTTTTGCCTTTCAATCCCACACGTTCCTGATTGTAAAATATTTTTCCTGAAGAAGAAATCCAGGTTCTGATAAAAACGAAAATTATCAGTGGACTTAAAAATACCAATCCGCCAACTGCTACAACAATATCAATCATCCGTTTAATATTCAGCTGCCAAGAGGGTAATAATGAAGTTTGTATGTCAATCAATGTTGCGCCAAAAACATTGCTTGTTTTTACTGCACCAGAAAGTATGTCTAGATTATTAGGAACAATTTTTATAGAAACATCTTTTTCTAATAAGTTACTTACCAATTGCTCAGTTAAGTTTTTTTCAGATGATTCTAATGCAATAATTACTTGTTGTATTTCTTGCTTGTCAATAACAGATTCAATCATCTCAATTTTTCCCAATAAAGTTATCCATTTGCTCAACCCATTTTTCGCAATACCATCCGTTGTAACAAAACCAACTATATGGTATCCTAAGTAAGCAAAATTTTTATCAATTTCCTTGAACGCTTTTACTGCAAGTGTTCCATTGCCTACAATCAGACTGTTGAAAACAACTTTGCCAGTAAGCAAATGTTGTTTTGCAATTCGCAATAAAATAATTCTTCCAGAAAAAATTAATAAAAAATGTATCAACAAACCTCCAATAAAAATATTGTAGTAATAAGAATAGTTGTCTGTGTTTAGTTGAAATATAAATACAAAAAAGATAATTATCATTCCAATCAAGCAACAGATCAATGTATTGGTAAATTCATTCAATCTGCTTTTTATATAAATTGATTCAGTATAGTTACCGGACAACGAAAAAAAAATCAACCAACAAATCGGGACAACAAAAAAGGTTGTATTTAATAAATGAGCATCCTTTAAAATAGTAGTAAAATTATCTTTTGAGTTTTCTAAAAGTTGAATGTTTAAAATTGAAAATAAACTCCATGCAATTACACAAGCAATCCCATCACTTATCACATACCAAATTATATGTAAACCTTTGCTCTTCATGGCAATTATAAAATACTCGTATTGTTTATTTTTTCTAAAATTTTATGTGCTACTTCCATAGCAAGAAAACCATCAATTTCACTTACCACAGTTGGTTTGTTGTGAAGAATACTGTCTACAAAACTTTGTAGTTCTAGCTTAATTGCATTGCCGTCTGCAATTACAGGGTTGGCTATAGCAATTGTTTTTTTACCGCTTGGTGTTTCTAAATCAAACGAAAAAACATCCGTGTCTTCCGGCTTTTTTATTTTAATCAATTCTGTTTTCTTCTCTAAAAAATCAATGCCTACATAACTGTCTTTTTGGAACAACCGCATCTTACGCATTTTTTTCATACTAATTCTGCTGCTCGTAAGGTTTGCAACACAACCGTTGTTAAATTCAATCCGCACATTTGCAATGTCAGGCGTATCCGTCATTACAGCCACACCACTGGCACTAATATTTTTTACATCACTTTTTACCAAACTCAAAATAATGTCAATATCATGAATCATCAAATCCAGTATCACACTTACTTCTGTGCCACGCGGATTAAATTGTGCCAAACGATGCACTTCAATAAACATCGGATTCAACCCCAAATCTTTAACAGCCAAATATGCCGGATTAAATCTTTCTACATGCCCTACTTGCATTTTTACATTAGCCTCATGCACCATGTCAACTAAATCTTTTGCTTCCGGAATCGTGTTGCACAAAGGTTTCTCTACAAATACATGCTTCCCTTTTCTTACAGCTTTCATGCACACTTCATGATGCCAGTCTGTAGGTACAACTACATCAATAATGTCGCAAGAATCAATCAATTTATCCTCATCCATGAAGCGTTTCAAGCCATAGTCTGCCATTACAGATTTTGCATTATCATTGTTAGGGTCAAAAAAACCTACCAGTTTCACTCCTTCAATTTCTTTCCAATTATTCAGATGAAATTTTCCCAAATGGCCAACGCCAAATACTCCAACTTTAAGCATAGTAACGATTTTGTCAAATGATGTTGAAGTGTATTGTTTTACTATGACACCGGCATTTGTATGTTATGGCGTCTTCGTTGCGTCGCACACTTCAACGTTCAGTTATTAATTGAGCAATTTATTCTCGGCTGTAAAGATAACCATTGCCATTACCCAATCTTACTACATGCATTGTATGTGGAAATGTTGGGTTTTTAACTTTTTTAGATGATAGATAAAAGTTGACTGCCGACAGATTAAAACACAACTTTTTCAACCTGTTGACCTTTTAAACTCTAAGCTATATAACTAAAAACATTATAACTACATAAATAAAATACCACCCTGATACCTCACAATCATAATGAATTTAAAGTTCTATAAAAAAAGATTTGTTTATAAAAAAAAGTTGCCCTTATATTTGCAACCCGAGAATTACTAGGATCGGTAGTTCAGTTGGTTAGAATGCCGCCCTGTCACGGCGGAGGTCGCGGGTTCGAGTCCCGTCCGGTCCGCGTTAAAAAACCCTTTATTCATAAGGGTTTTTTTGTGCACGAATGGTTTTAAAATATACACTGATTATTTCTTCCCCCAACGTATAATTATATTGTCAAACTAAAATCTAATTGAGTTCAAGCAATAGTGCTAAGCGATTAATGCAATGAAATCTTTATAACCCTAAGTTTTATAATATCGCGTTGTTAAAAGATAACGTTTTTAAAGTATAGTCATTAAATCAGAAAAATATCCTTTTTAGGAAGGATTGTAATGTAAACAAGAAATCAAATGATACAAGCTCTTGAAGAAACTACTAAATGTTATATTAGAATATTACCGTTTAATTGAAATATAATTTTTTGCCTAAATAGGCTAGGGGCTTGGTATAAACTAGTGAAAGATTTTGTGGTAATTGTTACTGAAAAATACCTAAAAATCTTTGTTTTTATTTCTTCTTACAGCATACTATTTGTAAATAAAGATTAGTATTAAAAGATCTTGATTAATGAAAATTACCCAATATTTTTCATTAATAATCTGTATTATTCTTTAATACTTTTTCTTTACTTTTTACTATGTTTTACTTGTTTTCTTTTCTAATTTTCTTGTAGGTCTCCAGCTTCTTTTTAAAAAATAAAAAATTTCTTTTATCGATCAGGGATGTTATTTCCTGATACATATTTTTATATTTTATACTTTGTTTTGATTTTATCAATTTGATCTCAACTAATAACCTTTGAATTAAAAAATAATCATGCATAATAAAAACGATGTCGGTAGATTTTAATCTGTTTAAAATTCTTTTCGAATCTGCTGGTTTATTTAATTGTAACAAATTAATTGCTTTTACCAAATCCAAAGCTTCAAGGTATCCATTATCCAATGTAAAATCTGGAACTCTTTTATAATCTAGTTCACATATTTCAATCATTTGTTTTGCCTCTTTGGGACGTTCAATTAAATTAAAAACATCTGCAAGAACAAACTGAAAATAAGGGAAGTTGTTGTGCTCTTTTTTTCTTTTGTTAATATTTATTGCTTCTATCATACTCAGTGCAATCCATCGTTCTAATTCAGTTGTATTGTTATTCAAATAATTTTCTAAAATATTGCATGCATATTTTCTGCCAATCGGAAAAGGATGAGTTGTTTGGTCGAGTTCAATGCTATTGATGATTGTTATTATTTTTGAACGCAATGGGTTATTAGAAAGTGCATAACCTAAATAAAGTAAGCAGTTACCAAATAATTGTGCTTCTGTATTTTTCTTTTCATTGAGATATTTTTTTAGATGTAATGCATACCCCGACGACAACATGTCGATGAATGGAAATCTTTCAAAAAAATAAATTTGTGAAGTTGAATTTTTTGATAAAAATGTAGAAGTAGCATTTAGTAATGCTTTATTCTTAAATAGCAACAATGCAATGTTTTTACTCGCATTATGATAATTTTCATCTTGTTGAGTATTGCTTGTACTGATAGCATAAAATAGTTTGATGTACTTGATGTCTTTAGCATCAACTAACTCATCGGATTTTTGGTAATCGTTTATAAAATTCTCAAAATTTTCATAACCGCAATAAATAGATAAGTAGTGAAGCGAAGTGTTGGAAATTTTTACACCATCAATAATATACCCAAATAACCTTCGTAAGGTTTGAAAACTAATTCTTACATGAATTTTTTGAAAAATACTTTCAGAAAGCTCAATACAATCTTTAGAATATAATATTTTCTTACCAAAGGTATTTTCAATCGCTTCTTTTATATGCTGATAATCTTTTTTCAAAATGGAATAAAATGGAATTTTTTGTAAAAGTATAGACTTAAATCTTTGTATTAAAATCATTAAATACCAATCAAGTAATTATACTATTTATGAAAAAATCATTTCACAATTTTTTTTACTTTTCTATACTGGTAATAACCCAAGTTATAGTAGGATTTAATGCAATGTCTCAAACTACTGAAATCTTCACTACCCCTGGTAGTTTTCAATGGACGTGCCCACCAACAGTTACATCTGTTACAGTCCAAGTATGGGGTGGAGGTGGAAAAGGCAGTACAAAAACGATAGGAAGCAGCACACTAAAAGGCGGTGGCGGTGGAGGTGGGGCTTTTGCTTCAGCTACACTTGCTGTTGTACCTGGACAAAATTATTTTGGTTCGATAGGATTGGGCAGCAATAACAATGCAACTGATGGAGAATCTTCTTGGTTCTCGAATAATACTATCAGCGTAAACGCTGCTGGTGGATTTTCTGTATCTAATAATACACCAACTGGTGGAGGTGGAGGTACAAGTGCTGCATCAGTTGGCACTACAATTTATTCAGGTGGTGTTGGTTGTAACGGAGCCTTACCATCTGGAAATGGAGGAGGTGGTGGATCTTCAGCTGGCTCTTTAGCTAATGGGAACAATGCAACCAGTTCAACTGGGGCTATCGCACCAACAAACGGTGGTAATGGAGGAAATGCTGGTGCTACACCTACCAATGGCGCAATTCCAGGAGGAGGAGGTGGTGGTTACATAGCTTCATTTAGTAGTACTGCAATTAACGGTGGCAATGGTGGCAATGGTCAAGTAAAATTAATTTATACAATTGTGCCTTGCTCTGGAACACCTAATAATGGAACAATTGCTTTACAAAATTATTCTGGAATGGGTGGACTTGTTCAAACAATTTCTAGCACTGGATTATCTGAAACATCGGGAATTACATTACAATGGCAATCATCTACAGATGGGGGTGTTACCTTTAATAGTTTAAATCTAATTACTCCTAATGAACAAATTAAGCCCATGGTAACTACTTCTTATAGGTTAAAATCTACTTGCACAAATAGTGGATTTATTAGTTATTCCAATATTGTAACATACACTGCAACTGGGGTTCAAATGCCAGTAAACTCCGATGGTTCTGAGTTAACCAATTGCAACAATACAATATATGATCCTGGCGGTAATTCAAATCCAGCTACTTCAATAAATAGTTATTTGGTGATTTATCCTTCAATACCCACTCATAAAGCAAATTTAAAATTTTCAATGTTTGACTTAGGTACATCTACTGACAGGTTAATCATTTATAATGGTAACAATTTTACATTTCCTCAAATAGGAACTTATACTGGATCTATCATTCCTCCTTCAATTACCTCAACAGCTACTGATGGAAGTTTAACATTAAGATATATATCTAGTTCTGATTATATTAACAAAGGGCCAGGTTTTATTGCTTCTTTAATTTGTCTTGCCCCTTGTACCACCCCAGCCAATCAACCCACCAACTTAACATTTTCAAACATAACTTCTACTTCTATTAAAGGAACATTTGCACCACCAGTTTCAGCACCAAGTGGTTATTTAGTATTAAGAAGCACCAGTGCAACTCCGCCTGGTATGTCAAATGGTGTAACATTAACTTCTGGTAGTTCTTTTGGTAGTGCAGGACAAACTTATTATGTTATTGTAGGAAATGCAACTACTTCCTCAGCCACAATTTTTGTTGATAATGGACTTGTCGCTTCAACAAATTATTATTATTACATCTATTCATATAATGACAATTGTGCTAGTGGCCCATATTATCAGCCTCTCAACCCTCTAACAGGAAATCAATCAACAACAACTGCATTACCTGTAAACATATTAAATGTAACAGCAGCACAAAAGAATGCAGGCATAGAAGTAAACTGGAACACTGCATCAGAAAGCAATATGGACAGCTACGAAGTAGAAGAAAGCAGCAATGGAACAACGTTCACCAAAGCGGCAACAGTAGCTGCGAAGAACGGCGCCAGCAATGCTTACAACTGGTTTGATGCAACGGTGAACAATGGCGACAATTACTATCGTATTAAAGCAATAGAGAAAAACGGAACGGTGAAATACAGCAATATAGTAAAAGTAAAAATTGGAGGCAAGAATGCAGAATTCACGGTATATCCAAACCCTGTGAAAGATGGCATCATCAATTTGCAAATGAGCAATGTAGAGAAGGGTGTGTACACCGTAAAAATCTTTAACAATGCGGGCCAGGAAGTAGCCAACAGAAGGATTATAAACAATGGTGGAAGTGCTACCGAAACCATCACATTGGATAAAGGCATTGCAAAGGGCAACTACAAAATGCAAATCACCAATGGATCAACATCGGTAATAAAATCAGTAATTGTAGATTAAAAAAAATAGTATAGCAGTTTAGGGAGTTTAAAAACAAACTCCCTAAACTTTTCCAACTTCTTCAACCTCTTAAAACAAATGAAAATGAAATTCATAAAACACAATTAATTACACAATGTGTAATTCTTTTAATACTTCTATTACCAGGTATAGCCGTCCATAAACGCTTTACAAATTATAAATGTTAAAGCCGCAAAATATAGAAATAGAAAAATTAATTTTCTGGTCATAGTCTAGGTCTAAAGTTATGTGTTGAACTGCTCAAATTTTTTTGCTCAAAATGGCTTTTATTGTCTCACTGTGTTTTTTTCTACTTATATGAATTGATTAAAAGTATAACTGTTACTGTAAGTTCCTACTTTTTACTATAGTTCAAAAATTTTGCAGGTCGTTATTATTGTTGCTCTTTACTAAATGAAGTTCAAAAGATATTTTGAGCCAATTAAAATCAATAACAATGTAGTTTGAAAATTTTCCATAACATTTCAAAAATTTTATCCTCAAAATACGCCTATTTTTACCTTTCTTATAAAAGAGCCAAAACCAACTATTATGAATTCTACTATCAAATCAATTTCTGCTACTTGCATTTTACTTCTAGCTACCACACTGCTCAAAGCCCAAGTAGGCATTGGGACAATCAGTCCGCAGGCAAGTGCAAAACTAGATATAACCGCTGTCGATAAAGGTATTCTGATTCCGAGAGTTTCTTTAACGGGAACAAACGATGTTTCTACCATTACCTCTCCAGCCACTGGGCTGTTAGTATATAATACGGCTACTGCCGGAAGCGGTTCACTCGCTGTGGAACCTGGGTTTTATTACTTTAACAGTAACTGGAAAATGCTATCCAGTAGCCAAAATAGCTGGTCAATAAAAGGTAATTATTCATCTGCGACAGAAAATTTTGGAACGCTTGGTAATAATCATATTGACTTTTTAACCAATGGTATTGTGAGGGGAAGAATGAACAATCTGGGAGAGTTTAATTGGGGGACTACTTCCACGGCACAAGCTGGAGATTTAATGGCAGCAGTCGGCAATTCAATATTTCCTTGGGCGTTAAATGGTTATTCATCTCAAAATGGTGCTGGTGTATACGGATCCATCACAGGGGGGACAACAGTTTTTGCGGGAGTACAGGGTGAATATTATGGTACTGTAGGTGCAAATACCGCTGCAGTGAGGGGGATGAATGGCAGTACTGTGGCTGGAACAGGTTTTCGAGTTTTAGCGGCAACTGGTCCGCGGGTGGGACTTCAAGGAAATGCCACTGGAACAACTGGTTCGTATACATTTGGAGTGCATGGGTCTTTTAGCTCTACTGCTATTCGCTGCGGCGCCATATTGGGTGATGATTTTGGTATATCTATGGGTGCGCTTGGCTATTATGCTTCCACTGCTGTGGATTATGGAGTTTACGGATTCGGGAATGCATACCAAAATGGTATTGCCGGTGGAAGGTCACAGTCGTTAATTGAACCAAATACACAGATTGGTCTTGGAATTTATGGTGGCGTTATGGGTGGTTGGATGAAAGGTTTGGTATATGGCACCCATGTAAAGGGTGAACGTTATAGTTTGTATGTAGATGGCAAGACTTATACAAACTCTCCAATTACAGAATTGGTAAATACCGGAGATGAAAACAGGCAACCTGCTTATGCAGTAACATCCCTTACTACCGATATGTATGCAAAAGGAAAGGGGCAGTTGACTAATGGAGAGGCAAATATTGAACTAGATGCTGCTTTTCTTAAAATGGTTTCTTCCGACCCAGATGATTTGGTAATTACTGTAACACCCACTTCTTCTAGTACTGGATTATATATTGCCAAACAGAGTGCTACGGGCTTTGTAATTAAGGAAAATCAAACCAGTAATGGAAGGGTTAGCTTTAACTGGATTGTGGTGGCAACAAGAAAAGACAATACGGCTATGCAGCATTCTCCTGAGATTCTTAAAGCAAGTTTTGATAAGCGTATGGATGCTGTGATGTTCAATGATAATAATACTAAGGATACTCCTGGAAACTTATGGTGGGATGGCCATGATGTTCGTTTTGACCAGCCTCCGGCAAGAAATCAAGACCTTAAAGTGCACAATATTTCTAGAAAAAACACAAATATAAAAAACAATTAATTGGTGACTAAGTTAATTCGGTTGCACTGTCATACAAACAGGCTCGATAAGGGGTTCAAATATTATTTGTGCCCTTGCTAAACTGCGTTCGGATGAAATTGTGAGCGATTTCAGATCGATTTCCAATCAACTATATAGCCCGCGGGCCCAAGATTTCGACAATGGCCAGCAGGGCGTGGGGAGCTGGAAGGAAGGCTTGTGGAAGGTCCGTGCAGTTAGGTATTTTTAACTATTTATCTATGTAGAAGTCCGCGCAGCGGCAGTGAAATTTTTACGCAATAACTTTTACATGGAACACATGCGACAAAGCCAAAGTGGGAATTAAGTCTGCTGGTTTTATTGCACAAGAACTATTGGCCTTGCAGAAAGGATCTAGGATAGGAGATAATCTTGATTTAGTCAGTGAAGACAATCCAGAAAAGTTAGTGGCGCGCTGTGGAAATTTATTGCCAGTTGTTGTAAAAGCTATCCAAGAACTAAGCGACCAGAAAGACCAAGAGATTAAGGAGCTTAAAGAAAGACTTGATAAACTTGAAAAAATAGTACTTAAATTCATGGATAATAAAAAATAAATTGTTTCGCTTTTTCAAGCATTGATTATTTATTTGATCATACACCACAACATGACGAATGAAAACGAATATATTTTTCCTGATGAGTTGGGTTTTAAAGGTGAAATATTAGATGGTTATTTGGCAAAGGGTTATTATCGTATGCAACATTTGATGTTTACCACCAATGAAACTTTGTTGGATTATGAAGGACAAAGTTATCCGGTATTTTGGCTTAGAACTTTGGTCAAGCATTTAAAAGAAAGTAGTGCAGCTTCCACAATCCGTAAAAAATGCAGTTTGTTTTCGGTTGTATTAAAACCTTCAAATATTACTACAGAACATGAAGCTTTATATGCTGTTTACAGAAATCATATAAACTTTTCTACTAGTGAATTTTGTAGAGATTATTTGCATCATAGCATTATTGAAAATCCATTTGATTCGTGGATGATAGAAATACGAGATGGTGCAACTTTAATTGCTGTTGGTTATTTTGATTGTGGTAAAAAATCAATTGCTGGGATTTTGAATTTTTATCATCCCGACTATAAAAATTATAGCTTAGGAAAATTTCTGGTGCTCACTAAAATTGATTATGCACTTCAACATCAAATGCAATACTATTATACTGGTTATATTAGTACCGCAACTACAAAATTTGATTACAAACTTTTCCCGGATGAAAAGGCTGTTGAAGTTTATTTACCAAGAGAAGACAAATGGCTTCCTTTTTATTTTTTAGGAAAAGAGATGTTAGAGGAATACATCATTGGTTAGTTGTTCTTAATGCAATGGATTTACTTACCTTAATACTTCATGAGAATAAACTACCAGAAAAAAATACGGTAGCATTGAATAGAAACTGATCAACCAAAACAAGGAGGTTTCAAAGAAAAAGAAAATTAATATTGTATTACCATTCCATCATTTCATCAGCAACTTTTTTAGGTGATTCCTCCATTGGCACATGACCAATATTGGGAAATACAACCATTTTGCTTCCGGTAATTGCTTTATTGAAAAGAGATGCATTTGACACATCAATCAATAAATCTTTTTCACCCCAAAGTATTAAAGTTGGGATGGTAATTGTTTTAATTTTTTCAGGCGTTTGTTCCAATCCATTTTTAAAAATGGATAACAATGCTTTTCTATTGCCGGATCTGATTGCAACATCATGAAATCGTTCTACCTGCGCATCAGTTACCATTTTTTGATTGTAATAAACTGTCTCCAAACTCTTTCGTACCAATGCTTTTGGAGTAATGTACAACAATAAATTATTGATAATAGGAGTTGATGCAATTTTAAATCCGATAGAACCTTTTTCATTTTTTTTAGGGAAACCAACCGCATCAATCAATACCAATTTTTTAACTCTTTTTGGGAAGTCTAAAGCAAAATGCCATGCAATGCCACCACCTAAAGAGTTGCCTGCGACTGCACAATTTTTTAGATTGAGCCTGTAACAAAATGAGTCTAAAAATGTGCTGTAGTATTGAAATGAATATTTCTCAATCGGCGCAGGACCTGTAAGTCCAAATGCAGGTAAATCGAGGCTTATTACACGTCTCTTATTTTTTAAATAATACACCACACTATCCCATGTATTTAAGGATGATGATGTTCCATGTAGCAAAATAATGGGCAAAGAATCTTGCTTATTTCCTTCATCTCTGTAGTGTACTTGCATGCCCATCATGGATAAGAAATGGGATTCCTGATTAGCATATTTTGGTTGTAGTTTTTCAATGGGCAAATCTTTTTCTGCGATTAATAAAAATGATATAAATAAAACCAGAAAAACTATGCAGATAGTATAACCTAAAAACTTTAAAATCTTTTTCATTTGCTTTTTGTAAGTTGTAAAAAAAATATACAATGATCGATGTATGAAAGTAATGTATTTATAAGAATTGTTACCCATTATAAATAATGTTTCACCGAAAAAACAATTAAATTTTATTAGTTATTGTTTAATTGTGACTTTAAATTTACATTCAACGAATCATCATTTTTCAAAACCATATTTTACAAATGCAACTATTCAAATTAATTGTACTACTAGGGTTGAGTACCATCGTATTTTCAGCCTCTGCACAAACCAAGAAATCAAAAGATAATAAGGCTAAGCCCAATATCATTTATATACTAGCAGACGATTTGGGAATTGGAGATCTAAGTTGTTATGGCTCCGACAGTAATCACACACCAATTATTGATCAGTTGGCAAAAGAAGGAATAAGATTTAATAATGGTTATACTGCTCCATTGTGTGGTCCGTCAAGAGCATTGATTTTAACCGGTCGTTATGCATTTAGAACAGGAGCTGTGAATCAGGATATGTGTGGTGATATGAAACCATCCAATGAAGTATTGATTCCTACGGTTTTAAAAAGTGCTGGTTATATAACATCGATGGTAGGTAAATGGGGGCAACTGCCATTACAACCATCTGATTTTGGTTTTGATGATTATATTAGATTTAAAGGAAGTGGTGTTTATTGGAGTAAAGAAAAATCTAAAGCAGAAATGTATACTGTTAATGGTGTAGAGAAACCATTGGGTAAAAATTATATGCCCGACATCATGCATGATCATATGGTAAATTTTGTATCGAAAAATAAGGATAAACCATTTTTCTTATATTATTCATTGGTGCAAGTACATGGGAAAATTCAGGAAACTCCAGATAGCAAACAGGGTAGTGATATCTATGCAGATAATATAGCTTACATGGATAAATTAGTTGGGAAACTTTTGAAAGTATTGGATAGCTTGAAATTAAAAGAAAATACATTCATTTATTTTATGGGTGATAATGGCACAGCAAATCAATATGCAGCAAGAGGCACAATAAATGGCAAGCCATTGTCCGGCAAAAAAGGCAGCATGTTAGAATGTGGGGCATTAGTGCCAAATATTGCTTATTGGCCTGGCGTAATTGCACCAAATCAGATTACCAATACACTGATGGATGCAAGTGATTTATTGCCAACTTTTGCAGACATTGCCGGAGCAAAATTACCAACACAAAATGTATTAGATGGCAGGAGTTTCTTGCCTCAGTTATTGGGTAAAAAAGGAAATCCCCGTGACTGGATTTTTATTGAATTGGGTAATAAATGGTATGTAAGAGATACTAAATGGAAACTAAACAGAGAAGGTGAATTGTTTGATATGAGCAACGCACCTTTTGAAGAAAAATTAATTAAAACGAACGAAACAGAAGAAAGTAAAGTAGCCAGAACCCGCTTGCAATCAGTGCTTGACAAATTAAACCCAGCCGGTGGAATTATAGACAACGCAGACGGTAGTGGAAGACATGGAAAAAAAGAAAAGAAAAAAGTAACTGAATAATAATTTTTTTGAACATATTTTTTAATGATAATTAAAGCCTTGCATTATATACTATGCAAGGCTTTTTTTTAACTATTTCAATCATTTTTTTTTACTTCAATATTCTGATACGATATTCGCAATAATAACAGACGTTAGTATGCCTAATATTTCATTTGACAATACCCAAAATGCCTTTGCTTATAAATCAAGTAAACAATTAAAAAAAGCAAAATTTTTATTTTCACTTATGGGTTATCCTTTTTTTGTTTCTGTAGGAACCCGTATTACGCCATTATTGGTAAAAGGAAAATTGCCTTTCGTAAATAATTTGATTCGTAATACTATTTTCAAACAATTTGTGGGTGGAGAAACTTTGGAGGCAACTAAAAATGTAGTTGAAAACCTCGGCAATTATGGGGTTCAGGTGATTTTAGATTATGGTGTAGAGGGTAAAGAGGGCGAAGAAAATTTTGACAAGGCAACTGAAACTTTTATAGAGGTAATTAAATATGCAGCTACGCAAAAAAATATTCCTTTTATCAGTATTAAAGTAACAGGTCTTGCAAGATTTGAATTGTTGGAAACTTTGAATGAAGCCCCCAGATTAAGAAGCGGTATTCATGATCATGAAAGTGAATTGGCAGAGTGGGAGCGTGTGAAAGATAGAATGTATGCAATTTGTGCAGCAGCGGCCGAACACAATGTTGGTGTATTGGTAGATGCAGAAGAAAGTTGGATTCAAGACCCAATAGATCGCTTAACAATGGAGATGATGGCTGAATTCAATAAGGAAAAAGCGATTGTTTATAATACTGCACAATTATATAGACAAGATCGTTTGGAGTTTTTAAAACTTTCTCATAAAATTTCACAACAACAGCAATTTATTTTAGGCGTGAAATTGGTACGTGGCGCCTACATGGAAAAAGAAAGGGCTAGAGCATCACAAAAAAATTATCATTCTCCAATACAACACAATAAAGCTGCAACAGACAATGACTTTAATGAAGCAGTTTCTTTTTGTATAAACAATGTCGATTCAATAGCAGTAATCATTGCAACACATAATGAGGAAAGTAACTTATTGGCTTATGATTTTTTAAATGCAAAAAATCTCACTCAACACCCGCACATACATTTTTCGCAGTTGTATGGCATGAGTGATAATATCACTTTCAATTTAGCCAAAGAAGGTTGCAGTGTCAGTAAATATTTGCCTTTTGGTCCTATTGGTGATGTGATTCCATACTTAATGCGTAGGGCACAAGAAAACTCCTCTGTAAGTGGACAAACAGGTAGAGAACTCAGTTTGGTAAATAGAGAATTGAAAAGAAGAGGATAAGAATTTTTTTACGGAATTCTTTTCAGCATAACCAAATAAGTCGGAAAATGGTCGCTATAGCCACCTCTGTAGGTCATTCCATCCCAGGTACGCATTGGATAATTTTTATACCTGCCATTATTTTCTGTTAAAAAATCTCTATTGAAAATAAATTGTTTGTAAAAGAAAAAACCATCTTGTTTTTTATCCAGCCATTTGTAACTTATCATTACCTGATCAAACAAACCCCAGGCATCTTGATAGGCTAGTGTTCCAAAGCCTTTTTTGTACATATCAATCCATGGGTTAAAAATACCGCCTGCTGTTACATCTTCAATTTTACCTTTTGCTTGCAAAACCTTGGTGATACTAGGGCTTATAGGGTCGTCATTTAAATCTCCCATTATGATGAATTTTTCTTCCCCATCAGCTTTGATAATACTGTCCATGTGGTGTTTACTTACCAATGCAGCAGCAGCTCTGCCGGGTGCACTTCTTTCTTCACCACCTAATCTTGATGGCCAGTGATTGACATAAATATGAATTGTTTCGCCATCTAATTTGCCTTTTACCCATAGCACATCTCTGGTAAAATAAGCATCTTTCGCGCCTGAAGGTAAATTTACAAACAATGGCTTACTATCTTCAGGTTTAAAATATTTTGGATTATAAATTAATCCTACATCGACACCCCTGGCATCTCTGCAATCATAATGAATAAATTTGTAGCCTCTTTTTTGTATTAAAGGATGATTCACCAGGTCGTTCAATACCGTATCATTTTCTATCTCTGCAACGCCAATAATAGCCGGCCCATCGGTTATTTTCGGATTTTCATCAGTACCAATTTGTGACAATACATTTGCCAGTTTACCTACTTTATTAAAATAAATATCTGAGTTGTAATTTCTTTCACCTTTAGGTGTAAATTCTTCATCTCTTACAATTGGGTTATCTATGGTATCGTAAAAGTTTTCTAGGTTGTAAAAAGCAATAATTGAAACTTTATAGTTTTGTTTTTGTGCGAGTAAAACAGATGAAAAACAAAAGGTCAGCAACAATAGAAATAATCTTTTCATAATTCATTTTGAGGTTACAAACATAAGGAACATAAAATTTAAGTTTGTGGGTAATTCTACCAAAAAACTGTAAACCTGTTTTTTTTGATTTTTGTAAGCATTCACTTATTACTTTTGCCTTTGGAACAAAAACTACTTATGCGAAAACTATTATGGATTGCATTGCTGATGATTCTTGGTATTTCATCAGCAAGAGCCCAAAAAAAAGGTATCCAAAAAATTAAAAAAGACACAACCAATAATAAAAAAGTTGAGGCTGTTAGTTTGGAAGATGGTATCGACTCCGATAACATTGCCATTGTATCCATGGATGAAAATGACATGGGCGATGCAAGCACTCAAAACGTATCATCTGTTCTTACTGCAGGTCGTGATCCTTTCTTTTCAGCAACATCTTTCAATTTCAGTGCACTAAGATTTAGGGTTCGTGGATATGATGGAGACTTATTCAATGCATTTATGAATGGTGTGCCAATGGAAAATCTGGACAATGGATTTACACCATTTGGTTTATGGGGCGGTTTGAACGATGTTACCCGCAATAGAGATGTTTCTATCGGTTTAAAGTACAATACATTTTCATTTGGTGATTTAGGAAGTTCTACCAACATTGATACACGTGCAAGCAAACAACGGAAACAAACTGAAGTGGAGTACGATTTTTCTAATAGAAACTACACACACAAAGTAGGTGTAACTTATAGCTCAGGAATAAGTAAAAAGGGATGGGCTTACACTCTGAGCGGTAGCAGAAGATATGCAGATGAAGGTTATATTCCAGGTACCTATTATAATGGTTGGAGTTATTTTATTGGGGTAGATAAAAGGTTTGGACAAAAGAATTTGTTTTCAATTGTTTTCTTTGGAGCACCTACCGAAAATGGAAAGCAAGGAGCTTCATTACAAGAAGCAAGAACACTTACCGGTAACAACTACTACAATCCTTATTGGGGTTACCAAAATGGAAAGAAAAGAAATGCTAATATTGGAAAAACAGATCAACCGGTACTCATTATTACACAAGAACATCGTTTTAACAACAACACAACACTTACAAGCGCAATAAGTATGTCTTCGGGCAGAAGAAGTGCTTCGTCATTAGATTGGTACAATGCAGCTGATCCACGACCTGATTATTATCGTTATTTGCCATCTTACATGGAAGATCCAATGTTGGCTCAAATGGTAACAAATCAATGGCAAACCAATACAAATGTGAGTCAAGTCAATTGGGCTAAGCTGTATGATGCAAACAGGTCAAATTTTGAAAACTTCAATGGCACATCTGGTAAACGTGCCAAATATATTTT
Organism: Chitinophagaceae bacterium; assembly: GCA_947456805.1. GTDB lineage: Bacteria > Bacteroidota > Bacteroidia > Chitinophagales > Chitinophagaceae > UBA1930. The sequence continues at coordinate 24,229 of CANGTN010000012.1, forward strand.
GAGTGAAAATGTAACTGAAAGCAGAAGATTCAATTACAATGCAGTTATCAATTCAAGAATTGGAAAAAATATTGAATTCACCGGTGGTGGTTCTTATTCTTGGATGAAAAATAATTATTACAGGCAAGTAAATGATTTGTTGGGTGCTGATTTTCATGCTGATTTAAATCAATTTGCCGAAAGATTTTTCCCCAACAATCCTAATGTAATACAAAATGATTTGAACAGATTCAATAGAATTGTAAAGGAAGGAGACAGGTATTCTTACGATTATGACATCAATATAATGAAAGCGGCAGCATGGTCACAAGCCGTATTGAAATTAAAAAAGTTTGATTTCTTTGCAGCAGCTGAACTTTCTTACACAAATTTCTGGAGAACAGGAAATGTAAAAAATGGTTTGTTCCCAAATAATTCATTCGGAAAATCAACGGATAATGAATTTACTAATATTGCTGTAAAAGGTGGTGCAACATACAAGTTGGACGGAAGAAATTATTTTTATGTGAATGGTGCATACATGACTAAGGCTCCTTTTTTTGACAATGTTTATTTGTCAGTAAGAACAAGAGATGTTCAACAAGAAAATGTAACCAATGAAAAAATCAGCTCTTTTGAGGGAGGATATGTTCTGAATGCTCCCAAGTTGAAAATAAGGATGACGGGGTATTACACCGAATTTCAAGATCAAATGAATGTGATGCCTTTTTACCATGATGTGTATCAAAATTTTGTAAATTATGCAGTTACCAATATAGATAAACTTCATTTTGGAGGTGAGTTTGGATTTGAAGCAAAAGTGTTGCCTAACGTTACCATAAATGGTGCAGCTGCAATTGGAAGATATTATTACAATAGCAGGCAAAATGCTACAGTTACATTAGATAATGATGCAAGTGTTTTAAGTAAAGACACAGTGTACTCTCAAAATTTCAGAGTGGGTGGTACACCTCAGGAAGCTTATAGCTTAGGTATTTATTATCGTTCACCAAAGTTTTGGTCATTAAGCTTAACAGGCAATTATTTTGATCAAATGTGGTTAGATATTAATCCACTTCGCAGAACCAATACAGCCGTGGATGGCGTTGATTACAAATCTGATTTATGGAATAGTATTATTGATCAGCACCAGTTTTCATCTCAATACACAGTTGATTTTTTTGGAAGCTATTCATGGAAATTGCCTAAAAGCATGGGATTCAGTAAAAATGTATTTCTCATACTTAATGCAGGCGTATCTAATTTGTTGAATAATCAGAATATGATTTCAGGTGGGTTTGAGCAATTACGTTTTGATTTCAGAGAAAAACAGGTAGATAAATTCCCTGCAAGATCATTTTTCGCTTTTGGAATGAACTATTTCATGAGTGCAACCATAAGATTCTAAACCAAGATTACATAACCAACTTTTTAATATTTAATAATGAAAAACAAATTTATCTTAGCCACTAGTATCTTGATTGCAATGATTGCAACATCAAGCATCATTAGTTCTTGTAAAAAGAAATTTGATGAGCCACCTTATCCTGCTGATCCAGATATCACAGCCAATACCACTATCAAAGCTTTGAAAGCTTTACATACTGTTGCAGGAGCTTATGATTTAATAACAACGGATAGAATCATTGCGGGGGTTGTAGTTGCCGATGATAAAAGCGGCAATCTTTACAAAAATATCTACATCCAAGATAGTACAGGTGCAATCAATGTATTATTAGATGCAGGAAGTCTTTACGCTACATATCCTGTTGGCAGAAGAGTTTTCATCAATTGTAAAGGACTTTGTTTGAGCGATTATAATAGGATGATTCAGTTGGGAATCAGAGCTACTGTTTCAGGTAGCCCTTCGTTAGAAGCCATTCCTAGTGGTTTAATTAGTCAATATGTTACTGGTGGTTCTCTTAATAATTTTGTTACTCCTAAATTAGTTACTGTAAGTCAGCTGACTACAGGTATGCAAGATGCCGACTTAGGCAGCTTAATCCGATTAGATAATTACGAGTTTGTAAGAGGAGATACTGCAAAAACTTTTGCAGATACATCATCTTACAAAAATTCTGCAAATTTAATTATCAATAATTGCAGTGGTACAGCACCAATCATTATCCGCACAAGTGGTTATTCAAATTTTGCTGCATCTAAGCCACCAAAGGGTAATGGTAGTATATACGCAATTTATACTGTGTTTGGAAATACGAAACAATTGATATTACGTGATCCAAGCGATATCCTGTTCACAGGAGCAAGATGTAATTTATTCGAAGAAGATTTCAATAGCTATGCTACTACCGAACCAGCACCTTTAGTAATTAATGGTTGGAGAAACATTCAGGAAACAGGTGATGTGCCTTATGTGTTAGCTGCATTCAGCGGAAGCGTTTTCCCTAAAGTTTCTGCTTTTAGATCAGCGGTTATGGCTACAACAAATATTTCAAGTTGGTTAATTTCTCCGGACATCAATCTCCCTACCGGTGTTGCACCTAGGTACACTTTTACTTGTGCACGCCGATATACTGCAGGAACATTTAAAGCTTATGTTTCTACCAATTATACGGGTTCTAATTTGTCAACTGCTACTTGGACTTTACTAGCTACAGTACCTCCGGGAACTGCAGCAGCATTCACACCTTTTGACACTTTTGGTCCTTATAATTTTACTTCTTATGCAGGACAAAAAATAAACATTGCATTTCGTTATGAAGTGCCTGCAGGAACATCTCCAAATGCAGCCGGTACTTATGAGCCGGATGATATTAAGATCTCTAGGCAGTAACAAAAAAATATTACAAAGGCTGTTTCGAAAGAAGCAGCCTTTTTTTTGTCATCCTGTCAGCAAAATATGGTTTGGTATTTTGTTTGAAAGCTACAAGAAACTAATTTATTCAACAAGCAGTTGTAATAATCCCGAACTGTTGTTGCGTCGCACATTTCAGCTGTTGAATACAAATGACGCATCATCAAAAAATTGCTGAAGGACTTGTTATAGTTGAAGCGTGTGACACAACAGATGTTGAGAAAAAATTTAATTGTCAATTAACAAAATAAAAATAAAGTAGATATGCAAAAAGGACAAATTAGGGTACATACCGAGAACATTTTTCCAATTATTAAAAAATTTCTGTACAGCGAACATGACATTTTTTTGCGTGAATTAATTAGTAACGCAACCGATGCAACACAGAAAGTAAAAACACTTTCTTCACTTGGAGAAGTGAAAGGTGAGTTGGGTGAATTACGAATTGATGTAGTGTTGGATGCCAAAGAAAAAACATTGAGTTTTATAGACAGAGGCGTAGGAATGACCAAAGAAGAAGTTGATAAATACTTGAATCAAGTGGCTTTTAGCGGTGCCGAAGAATTTTTGGAAAAGTATAAAGATGCCAGCATTATCGGGCATTTTGGATTGGGTTTTTATAGTGCATTTATGGTTGCAGAAAAAGTAGAAGTAGTTACGCAAAGCCATGATAACACAGCTGCTACAGTATATTGGAGCTGCGATGGAAGTCCAGAGTTTGAATTATATGAAGTAGAAAAAAAGGAAAGAGGTACTAAAATAATTTTACACATCAATGAAGAAAGTAAAGATTTTTTAGAAGCTCATAAAGTGAAATCTGTTTTAGAAAAGTTTTGTAAATTTTTACCTGTTCCAATTTATTTCACCGATGTAGCTGAAGAAAAGAAAAAAGAAGATGAGGTAAAATCAATCAACAACACCAATCCTATCTGGATTAAAAAACCAAGCGATTTAACCAAAGAAGACTACGAAAAATTTTACAAAGAGTTGTATCCATTTAATGAAACTCCTTTGTTCTGGATTCATTTGAATGTTGATTATCCGTTTAATTTAACCGGTATTTTATACTTTCCAAAAATTAAACAGAGCCACGAAATTCAAAAAGATAAAATACAGTTGTACAGTAATCAGGTTTTTGTAACGGATGAAGTAAAAGAAATTGTTCCCGAATTTTTGATGTTGTTACAAGGTGTTATTGACAGTCCTGATATTCCATTAAACGTCAGCCGCAGTTATTTACAAGGGGATCCGAATGTTAGAAAAATCAATGCACACATTACCAAAAAAGTTGCTGATAAACTGGAAGAAATTTTTAAAAATGAAAGAACAGAGTTTGAAGCAAAATGGGAAAGTCTTGGCTTGTTTGTGAAATATGGTATGATGACAGACGACAAGTTTTTGGAAAAAGCCAATAAGTTTTTGGTAATGGAAGATACTGCAGGTAAGTTTCATACAATAGAGGAATACAAAATAGCCACAGAAGTTTTACAAAAAAATAAAGATGGCAAGCAAGTAATAATTTATACAACCAATCCAGTTCAGCAAGATGCATACATACAAGCAGCTGTTACAAAAGGATATGTAGTTGTAAAGATGGAAACTTTGGTAGATGCGGCTTTCATCAATAACATGGAAATGAAATGGGAGAATACCACTTTCGTTCGTGTTGACGCAGATATTGTAGATAATTTAATTGATAAGCAAGAAAGTGCTGAAAGCGTTTTGAGCAAAGAAGAAACTGAAAATCTGAAAAAGATGTTTGAATTTCCGATTAGCGATTTACATGTAACAATAGAAGTAAAAGGGTTAAGCAAAGATGCTGCACCTGTTGTTGCAACAAGACCGGAGTTTATGCGCAGAATGAAAGATATGGGCGCTGCAGGTGGCGGTATGACTGCATTTTATGCACAAATGCCTGATGAAGTTACTTTAACTGTTAATGGTAATCATCCAATTTATCAAAGTTTGTTGAAGGAATCAAATATTGATTTACAAAGTAAACAAATTAGAAATCTTGCAGACTTGGCATTGCTTTCTCAGGGGTTATTAAAAGGAGCGGAGCTGACTAATTTCATCAATAGAAGTGTTACTCTGATGGAAGGGTAGAGAAGAAAAGTAAATAGTTATAAAGGATGAAGACAATAGTTTTCATCCTTTTTTATTCGCTTAATTTCATGTCAATCACTTTCATCTGAAGATTTTGTTGCCCGTTAAATTCATTGAGGTCGAGCGTAAAAACAATATCTACCAATTTATCATTTTGCAGTAAAGTATATTTATCAGCCATTCCAAAACCAATACCAGTAAAATGAATATCGTTTTGTTTTACAGAAAATCGCAGATGTTGTTCTTTTACAATTTTACTGAATCCGGAATCTGTTAATTTTTTTGCAATAAAAACAGGTCTCATGTTTCCCGGTCCAAATGGCTCCATTTGTGAGAGAATATTGAAAAAAGGCATTGTCAAATCTTTCAATGAAACTTCAGCATCAATTATAATTTCAGGAATCAATAATTCATCAGGAATTGTTTCGCTAACAACTTTTTCAAAAGCATTGCGAAAGGCTTCTAAGTTTTCTTCCAGTAAAGTCATTCCTGCGGCTGCGAAGTGCCCTCCATAACCCAATAAATATTCTTTGCATGCATAAATTGCTTCATATAAATTAAATCCTGCAACGCTTCTTGCACTTCCCGCAATGTATTCACCACTTTTGGTTAATACAATCGTTGGCCTGTAATAAGTTTCAATTAACCTGCTTGCAACAATTCCTACAACCCCTTTGTGCCAATGTTCCTGGTAAACAACGGTTGTTTTTCTATTAATGTTATTTTCATCTTTTTCAATAATAGCCAATGCTTCTTGAGTAGTGCTCGAATCTGCCTCTTTTCTGTCGGTATTATCGCTATGCAACATCTCCGAAAATTCCATTGCTTTCGTTACATCTTTTTCTATAAAAAGCTGAACTGCTTTTTTTGCATCATCCATTCTGCCAGCAGCATTTACCCTTGGTGCAATAATGAAAACAAGATTGGTGATGTACATTACTTTTTGTACTCCAGCAAGTTGCATCAATGCTTTTATACCCGCGCTTGGGTTTTCATTTACACGCTGCAAACCATAATAAGCCAAAATTCTATTTTCTCCTGTGATTGGTACAATGTCAGCAGCAATTGCAATAGAAACTAAATCGAGGTATTGTAAATAGGACTCCTCAGGAAGTTGTAACTTTTCTGAAAGTGCTTGCATGAGTTTGAAACCAACACCACAACCACATAATTCTTTATAAGGATAATTGCAATCAATTTGTTTGGCATTTAAAATAGCAACTGCTGTAGGGAGTTCAGCATCTGGTAAATGGTGATCGCAAACAATAAAATCTATATCAAGTGTTTTTGCATAGGCAATCAGGTCAATACTTTTAATGCCGCAATCCAATGAAACGATCAACGAAAAGCTATTTTCTTTGGCATAATCAATACCCATTTTACTTACTCCATAACCTTCTCTGTAACGATGGGGTATATAAAATTCTATTTGTTCGGTAAGTTGTTGTAAGAACTGAAACATACATGCTACACTCGTTGTGCCATCTACATCATAGTCGCCGTATACCAAAATTTTTTCCTTGTTGTCAATTGCTTGTAAAATTCTTTCAACTGCTTTTTCCATATCTTTCATTAGCCATGGACTATGCAGATCTCTGAGTTGAGGCCGAAAAAAATCTTTAGATTTATTAAAATCATTCAAGCCTCTTTGCACAAGAATGTTGCAAAGAATTTTATTTATTTTTAGAGAATTATGCAGCTCATCTATTGCTGAAGTTTGTGATGGTAAAACTTTCCAACGTTTTTGCATGAGCGGATTTTTAATTTCACAACAAGAAAAATTTCCTGTTATTATTTACTTTGAACATCAACTAGCAACTATCTAACAGCTCTCAATATATTTAATTTATTTTAGAAACAAACAAGTATTAATAAACCCTGTCTGTTGTGTATCTTACTAATTCTTCAAGTGCATCTCTAACATCGCTTTGGGGAAATTCATATAACAAGGCTAATGCCTCGTCTCTGTATGCCAACATTTTATTGGTAGCATAATCAATGCCACCTGTTTCTTTTACGGTGTTAATGACAATTTGTACTTTGGCTTTACTGGTATTTTCATTTTTGATAATGTAAATGAGTTTCCTTTTTGTTGCAGCGTCACAATTATTCAAAGTGTAAATAAGCGGTAAGGTTAATTTTTTTTCCTGAATATCATTACCGATAGGTTTGCCAATATCAGCATTTCCATAGTCAAATAAATCATCTTTAATTTGAAAAGCCATTCCTGTTTTTTCACCAAATAAGCGAATTTTTTCGATTAATATATCATCTTCAAAAGTAGAGGAGGCCCCTGCAGCGCAGGAAGATGCTAATAGTGATGCTGTTTTGCCTTTAATTATTTCATAATATACCCCCTCGTCTAAGTTGAGTTTTCGTGATTTTTCCATTTGTAACAATTCACCCTCGCTCATTTCTTTTACGGCAGTTGACAGTATTTGAAGTACTTTAAAATCTTTATTATTTAATGAAAGAAGCAATCCTTTGGATAGTAAGTAATCACCTACCAAAACTGCAATCTTATTTTTCCATAAGGCATTGATTGAAAAATATCCCCTTCTTTCCATAGCGTCATCAACAACATCATCATGAACCAAAGTGGCAGTGTGTAAAAGTTCAACTAAAGATGCAGCCCTGTATGAAGTGTCATTGATTGGCCCACCCAATTTAGCACTTAACAAGACAAACATCGGTCTCAACTGTTTGCCTTTTCTCTTTACGATATATTGCATTATTCTGTCTAATAGTGCAACCCTGCTTTTAACTGCATCTCTGAAGTGTACTTCGAATTGCTTAAGTTCTTCTGCTAAAATTTTTTTTGTTAAGTTCATCTTTTAAAGTGGTGCAATATACTTTTAATAAATAAAAATATCGGTGCAACATTTTTTATAAATATTTTGTCAAAATGAAATAATTAGAAACTATTGCTAATTATTTTCGATTTGATTTGCTTTTTTATTATTTTTGTCCAAAATTTTTATAATTTTAAAAATAAATATTCATTTAAATCACCTTTATGTCAACAAAAAAGTATCTATTATTCGCATTCTTGGTTGTAACATTACAAACCTCAGGGGTTGCTCAAGTTAATGATTGGGGCTGGGACTGGAAAGACAGTTCAAAAATACCTGCAAAGCGGATGCCTCAGCAAAATGAATTTTTAAATAACAACTACCCTTACCCTGCAAAACCTAGAGATCAATGGGAATTAGGATTTGGAGCTGGGATGTCTAGGATAATTGGTGATATGCCCTCTAATTTTGGATTTGGAGGAACAATTACCGCAAGAAAAGCATTGAATCATTTTTGGTCATTGAGAGTTGGGTACATCGGATCATTCAACTCCGGCGATCCGTCTGCTTATGGAAAAATCATAGGTCAAAAATCGTACAAAACACAAACACATAATGGTAGCATCGATGCAATCCTTTCTTTAAATACTGCAAACTACTACAAAGGTAATCCTAAGACAAATATTTATCTTTTGGGTGGTGTTGGTTTGATAGCCACTCAAGTTAAATTAAACTATGGTGGAACAATTGGTGAAAGATATTTCTATGGATTGAATAATCCTAATTCTCAAGAGGGATTACTTACGACTGTTGGCGGTGAAACTGTTAACAACAGAAAAGGTTGGTCTTTAATAGCTGCAATGAATGCCGGTGCAGGTATTGCTTACAAAATTGATAATAGAATGAACATTGGGTTAGAGCAAAAATTTAGTTTTGCTGTACCTGGATATGATTATTCTGATGGTTTCAAAGCTGGAAATAATAATGATTTTTATTCTTTTACTTCAATAAGACTAAACATCAACATGGGTAAAACAGCTAAGAAAGTTCAGCCTTTATATTGGATTAATCCAAACAACTACATTTACAATGAAGTGAATAAGCCTCAGCATATGAAAATGCCTAAGGTTAAATTGGATGATAAAGATGGTGATGGTGTAACTGATCAATTCGACTTAGAACCAAATACACCTGCAGGAGCAAAAGTAGATACTCATGGCCGTGCATTAGATACTGATGGAGATGGAGTTCCAGATTTTAGAGATAAAGAAATGTTGACTAGTCAAAAATGTTTCCCTGTAAATAACGAAGGTGTTGGAACTTGTCCTGACCCTACTTGTTGCAAGGAAATGAAGGATGAAGTTTCTAGGTTAAAAGAAGAACTTGCCACTAAACTAACAAAACCTACATTAGATCCAAATTTAGGTGAATTGCCAAGTATTCAATTCAAAGGAAAAAACAACGCTAAATTGGATAAAGTAGCCCAGGATTTGTTGGCATCAATTGCACAAAAAATGAAAGACAATCCAAATAGCAGAGTTAAAGTAATTGGATATGGTGCAACAGATAAAAAAGCACAGCAAGCTAGCTGGGAAAAAGTAAATGCTGTTATTAATTATTTAGTTGAAAAACAAGGTATTGCAGAGAATAGATTTATTTTCACTTATGGTCAAGAAGGTGATCCGAATACTGTAGATGTTCAGTTCACAGCAGAAGAAGGACCAAATACAGTTCCTGCTCCTCATCCAAATTTAAAAGGTAAATAATCAATATCTTATACACGTTAAAAGCCCTCAGCTAACCACTGAGGGCTTTTTTGTATTAATATTAACTGGTAATTTAAATTATATACCACAATCAGTTTTTATTTTGCCTTTAAAACCATACTTTTGTGACCTTTCATGAAAAAAATTATTACGCTCATATTATCAATTGTCATTTTAAGTAGTTGTACTTCTAAGTTTGCAAAAATCCAAAAAAGCAAAGATTATCAGTACAAATTAAAAATGGCTGAGCAATATTATTCCAATAAAAATTACAACTTCGCTCAAATATTGTTCGAAGAAGTATTCCCTTACATCAAAGGAACTGCCTCTTTTGAAGAAGTATACTACAAATTTGCCTACTGCTCTTACTATGAAAAAGATTATTTGAATTCAGAGAATTTATTTAAAACTTTTGTAGAAACTTTTCCTAATAGTACTAGAGCAGAAGAATGTGAGTACATGAGGTCTTTTAGCTATTACAAACAGTCCCCTAAAGTTGAATTAGACCAAACCAATACCAATAAAACAATCAACTTAATGCAGGCATTTATCAATACACATCCCACGTCTCCAAGGGTTAAGGATGCGATGTTAATTATGGATAAATGCAGAGAAAAATTAGAAGCGAAAGAATATAAAAGCGCTCAATTGTATTACGATCTTGGATTTTATAAGGCAGCAGCCATATGCTTTTCATCTGTTTCAGATAATTTTCCTGATTCTAAGAAAAGCGATGAATATAAATTATTGGTAATAAAATCTTATTACAAGTATGCAGAAATGAGTATTCAGGAAAAACAGTTGGAACGCTATGAAAAAGTAATTGCTGAATGTAGCGAATTTATTGAACGATTTAAAGAAAGTAAATTTGTTACAGAAGCAGAGACCTATAAAAATTTATCGAATAACTTTATAAAAACTTTAAAACATGAGTAAGCTAAGAAGACAGCTTAGTGCTAATACCACTAGTGTAGTTGAAACTAAAAATTTGATAGATATCAAAGCCCAAACTGGTAATTTGTACGAATCAATTTCAGTAATCAGCAAAAGAGCTAATCAAATAAATATTTCTTTGAGAGAAGAACTTCATAACAAATTAGAAGAGTTTGCAAGTCATACTGATTCTTTAGAAGAAGTTCATGAAAATAAAGAACAAATTGAAATATCAAGAGCATACGAAAAAATGCCGAATGCAGCAATTCTTGCAACTCAAGAATTTATGGAGAATAAAGTATATTTTAGAAAAAATGAAGAAGATTTATTCAGATAGAATAATGACATTTTGTTAATGCATAACGACAGTATGATTTACTGTCGTTTTTGTTTTAATTTTATATTTATTGAACATGCTGCATGGAAAGAAAATAATAATAGGAATTACTGGTAGCATTGCTGCCTATAAAATAATTTACCTTGTAAGATTATTGGTAAAGCAAGAAGCAGAGGTGAAAATTATAATGACTCCTGCAGCAAAAGAATTTGTTGCTCCTATTGTATTGTCAACCTTATCCAAAAACAAAGTTTACATTGATTTGGTCGAAGAAAACTCTTGGGCAAATCATGTAGCATTGGGAAGATGGGCAGATGTTTTTTTAATAGCGCCTTTGAGTTGCAATACGCTTGCTAAAATGGCTAATGGCATTTGCGATAATCTGTTATTAGCAGTTTATTTATCTGCCACCTGTCCTGTAGTTGTTGCCCCTGCAATGGATGAAGATATGTGGCATCATCCTACTACTAAAAAAAATCTTGATACAATAAAAAAAATCGGTAATAGTATTATTCCGGTTGATAATGGTGAACTTGCAAGCGGATTATTTGGCGAAGGACGAATGGCTGAACCTGCATCTATTATTACTTATTTAATTGAAAATTTTTTTAGAGGAACTAATTTAAAAAACAAGAAGGTTTTAATTACAGCCGGACCTACTTATGAACCAATTGACCCTGTTAGGTTTATTGGAAATCACTCATCAGGTAAAATGGGATTTGCCATTGCCGAGCAAGCTTATCTACAAGGCGCCGATGTAACTCTTGTTTCCGGACCTACACATGAACAATTAAATTACAATTCAATAAAATTAATCAAAGTAACAACAGCAAATGAAATGTATGCGGCTTGTTTGAAAATCTTTAAACATTCTGATATTACTATCATGAGTGCTGCTGTTGCAGATTATCAATCAAAGGAAATATCTTCTAAAAAAGTTAAAAAGAAGCAAGCAGAATGGGATCTTAAATTGAAAAAAACAACTGACATTCTTTTTCAGTTAGGCAAACAAAAAAAGAAAAGTCAATTTTTAGTAGGCTTTGCTTTAGAAACAGAAAATGAAATTGAAAATGCAGCACAAAAATTAAAGAATAAAAATGCTGATGCAATTATTCTAAATTCTTTGAATGATACCAATTCATGTTTTGGTTTTGATACAAATAAAATAACTATCTTGTATAAAGATGGTACAACATCAATATTTGAATTAAAAAACAAACAATATGTTGCAAAAGATATTATTTCATTTATCAGTGATAAAATTCATGAAAAATAAATTAACCCTAACGCTTTTTTGTGCATTGTTTTTTTCTGGAATTCATGCTGAAGAGTTGTTTGCAAAAGTTACAGTAATAGCAAGCAGAGTTCCCACAACAGTAGATAAAAAAATATTTACAACGCTGCAAACACAACTAACCAATTTATTGAACAACAGAAAGTGGGGTAGTGATGTATTTAAACAATCAGAAAAAATTGAATGTAATTTTTTGTTGAATATTGAAAGTATAATTGAACCCAATGTTTACAAAGCGTCACTTACAGTTCAAGCTGCAAGACCAACATTTAATTCATCTTATCAAGCAGCACTTATTAATTTTATGGATGCTGATGTAGCTTTTAAATATATCGAATATCAACCTGTAGAGTTTAATGATAATAGGGTTGGTGGCACTGATGCAATGGCTTCAAACCTTACTGCAATTTTTGCATACTATGCCTATATAATTATTGGAATGGATTATGATTCGTTTTCTCCAAAAGGTGGAGAACAATATTTTCAAAAAGCATTGAATGTAGTAAACAATGCGCCTGAAGGAAAAAGTATTAGCGGATGGAGGGTTTTTGATGGTTTGCGAAACCGATATTTTTTGTCTGAAAATTTAACCAACAATCGTTACAATATTATTCACGATGTTATTTATTCATACTATCGTGCAGGCTTAGATAAAATGTATGATGCGGAATCGGAAGCAAGAAATAATATTTTACAATCTTTAGTACAGTTGCAAGCTTTTAATAAAGAAAATGCAAATACCATGTTTGTACAGTTTTTTATGCAAAGTAAATCTGCCGAATTGATTGGTATTTTTAAGAAAGGAACACCACAAGACAAACAAAGGGCTATCGAAATATTAGGACAATTAGATATTGCCAATGCATCAAAATATAAAGAAGAATTAAAATAATGAAAAAGTTGAATCATTTTTTGATACTGTTATGTTTGTTGGCTTCATGTACCCAAAAAAATATCCCTTTAAATAAAATGAAAGTGATTGTTTGGGATATGGCTTGTGCCGATGAATTGTACATAGAAAAAATGCAGAAAGACTCATCTTTAATTAAACAGAAAGAAAACATACGATTGTATGAACAAGTCTTTTTAGTTCATAAAATTTCTAAAGATGAATTTTACAGCTCTTACAAATTTTATCAGGAACATGCAGATCAATACAAAATTTTAATTGATTCGGTTCAGGCTTATGGTACAAGGCAAAGAAATGTCCCAGTTAATACAATTCTAAAACCATCTTCACTTAATTAATTTTATAATAAAATAGTTTGGGCTATGAATAAAGTTATTGCTAACGCGAATGATGCTGTTGCAGACATTACCAATGGAAGTACAATCATGCTGGGAGGATTTGGATTAAATGGGATTCCTGAAAATTGTATAGATGCATTGGTTGAAAGCGGTGTAAGAAATCTTACCTGTATAAGCAATAATGCGGGGGTAGATGATTTTGGTCTTGGACTTTTATTAAAGACCAAACAAATTAAAAAAATGATCAGTAGTTATGTAGGTGAAAATGCTGAGTTTGAACGTCAATTATTATCCGGAGAACTTGATGTTGATTTAGTTCCTCAGGGAACATTGGCGACCCGAATTCAGATGACCGGTATGGGAATACCCGCTTTTTATACCCCGGCAGGAGTAGGAACAGAAATTGCAATTGGTAAAGAAACCAGATTGTTTAATGGCAAAATGTATTTGATGGAACATGCACTACATGCCAACTTTGCAATAGTAAAAGCATGGAAAGGTGATACAATGGGGAATTTAATTTTTAGAAAAACAACTCGTAATTTTTCTACTTCAATGGCTAAAGCAGGCGACATTACAATTGCAGAAGTAGAACATTTAGTACAACCTGGTGAATTAGATCCAGATGCAATTCATGTAGCAGGAATTTATGTACATAGAATTTTTCAAGGAAGCAATTATCAAAAAAGAATTGAAAAGAAAACATTGCATTTGCCAAAATAAAATGGCAATGACAATAATTTATTTTGTTTAAAGTCTTCAAATATTAATTATGGCACTTGATAAATACGGCATTGCAAAACGAATTGCACAGGAATTGAGAGACGGGATGTATGTAAATCTAGGTATTGGAATTCCAACGCTTGTAGCAAATTATATTCCGGAAGATATTACTGTAATCCTTCAGAGCGAAAATGGAATACTTGGCATTGGTCCATATCCAGTAGAGGAAGAAGTGGATGCAGACCTTATTAATGCAGGTAAAGAAACGGTAACTTTAATTAAAGGGGCAGCTTTATTTGATAGCGCTGAAAGTTTTGGAATGATTCGTGCAGGTAAAATTGATTTAACTGTTTTGGGTGCAATGGAAGTAAGTGAGAACGGTGATATTGCAAATTGGAAAATACCTGGTAAAATGGTGAAAGGAATGGGCGGTGCTATGGATTTAGTAGCAAGTGCAAAAAATATAATTGTTGCAATGATGCATACCAATCCCAAAGGTGAGAGCAAACTTTTACCAAAATGTTCACTGCCATTAACTGGGGTACATTGCGTAAAAAAAATTGTAACAGAGTTAGCTGTATTAGAAATAACAGACTCAGGATTTCTTTTATTAGAAACTGCTCCGGGTGTTAGTGTAGAAGAAGTAAAAAATAAAACTGCAGGTAAATTGATCATACCGGATTTTGTACCGGAAATGACTATTCATTAGTTTTAAAATTAAATCCTACTTTCAGCTGTAACAGATTATGAAAATACCCGAAGTGAAGTACCTGTTAAAGTAGTATTGTATTTAGTAAGATTTTTTGTTGCAGGACCCTGCGTTACTGCACCTGTACTGTTAAATTGGGCATTGTGATTTGGGCAAGTAAAACTATTGGTGCTCGAAACATATTGAACATTCGTTCCTTCATGTGTACAAGCTGCAGAAACAGCTAAGAAACTTCCTGAAGTAGTTCTTGCAACCAATACTCCATTTTGAACTAAATAACCTCCATTGGTGGCTAAACTACCTGTACTTACATCGATTGTAAAATCAACATTCGTTGGTGCTGAATCTGATTTGCTACAACCACTTAAACATGCAGGTATAAGTAATGCTGCAGTACCAATTCCTATTTGTGAGAAAAATTCTTTTCTGTCCATAATTTTTTTTTGTGTAAGGTAAATATAATTATTTTTAGTTAGAAATACGTACTTGTAAATTTGATAAACAACAAACAATCATCAGCTATATTTTTACTAATCAATAAATCGAACTACTTGTTTTTGCTTAAATTATCAGTTTGTTCTTTTTATAATGAATTCAACATCCGCTTATCTTCGTAAAATATGTATTCTTCTCAATATTTTTTAGATGGTCAGGTTTTATTGTTTGATAAGCCTTACGGACTTAGCAGTTTTGCTGTGATTAAAAAAGTTAGATATTTAGCTAAGGTAAAAAAAGTTGGACATGCAGGTACTTTAGATCCTTTGGCTACCGGTTTGTTAATTGTATGCACAGGAAAATTTACCAAGAAAATTTCCGAGTATATGGGAATGGAGAAAGAATATACAGGCACATTTACACTTGGTGCAACTACACCCACTTATGATTTAGAATCTATTCCTGAGAATTTACAAGATATTTCACATTTATCTGAAGAGACAATTCATGCAGCAACTGCAGCTTTTACCGGCGATATTTTACAAATGCCGCCACAATTTTCTGCTATTAAAAAAGATGGAAAAAGATTGTATGAATCTGCTCGGTTGGGAATTGAAGTGAAAGTAGATCCCCGCAAAGTGAACATTTCCGAATTTGTAATTACCAAAATTGAATTACCGGTTGTGCATTTTAAAGTTGTTTGCAGTACAGGAACTTATATCAGAAGTTTGGCAAATGATTTTGGTGCTGCAATAGGAGTTGGAAGTTATATGAGTAGCTTGTGCAGAACAAGAATTGGTGATTTTAAATTAGCAGATGCTTATAGTTTTGAAAGCTTTGAAAATTTGGTGCAATCACTTAATAATAATTAAATCCCTTGAACATTTCAAGCCACGAAAGCTAATGAATCTCAGATATTTTTTTAATTCAAATTAATTGAACTATTACAATAAAGAAATTATATATTCTAATATTCTTCTTGTTCTTTAGTGTTTTCCTTTTTCTTTTTTTTGTCATCAACTCTATAGGGACTTGCAATAGGTGCTCCATTTTTTCTGGATATTTCATCTAAAGCTTTTTCATTGCTTTTTCCATTATTATCTTTTAATGGGGTAGGGGTTGGAGCATTACCCAAAGTAGGATCTACACCTTGAATATCTACTTTGTAGTCGAATAATTTAGGAATATACACCCACCTGTTCTCAATCCATTTAAAACCTTCAAAGTCACCATCAGGAATGAGTGTTTGCTTTATTGCAGGATTTTTTTCCTCGCTTGTAAGGTGATCAAAAACAATCATGTTAAAGGATGTATCAAAATTTAATCTTGCCTTTGCTTCTTTTTTATATTCCAAACAAAACCGGAATGCAGGTTGCTTTGGTTTTATATCATCGTTTGGATATTGAAAATATCTGCCACCAAATTGTGGAACTCCATCTTGATCAAAAGTTAAAACCTCCATCCATTTACGATTTGTTTTTTCATCATTTTCATCATAGCCGAGTAATGTATAAATACTTTTAGTATTGTATTTTGTCAAAATTATTTTATAATAAATTGCACCAATCCATCTTTGATTAGATCTTACTGAATCAAAAGGATTATTTGAGTTGTCTGAGTTATCTATTAAAGGAATCAATTTTAAACTGCCATCTTCAGTTCTCATCTGGATAGCGCCTTTTTGTCTTACACTCGTAAAATCTTTTATCAACTGCCAGGTAAATATTTTGAAACTGCTGTCAGGTGCGTATATTTTTGAGATAGTTTTGATTGAATCAAAATTGTAGTAAAACGAATAAGGAGTTTTTAATGCTTTTACTAAACCCCTTGTAAAAAAACTATCTGCTCTATATCTGTCAATTGCTTCATCTGCTTCAATGATGTCAACCGAACTTTTTTTAATTTCTTGCTCCAATTGTTTCAATTGCATTAACTGAAGAGTTGTTAATTTTTGTGCAGTTGAAAATTGTACTGATAATAAAATAACAAATAGAAAAAATATTTTCATTTCTGATGAGATTAATTGTTGGCTAAATTACAATATGAAATATTTACAATCTCACAAAATTTTCTTGTAGAAAATACTAATTATTTTTCAATGCTGCTGCAAACTCAAATAATGTGTTAAATCTAAAATCTATATCGGGATGTGGAAATGAAATTTCCGGATTGGTTGTTGCCAGAAATATAGTATTCATGCCTGCATTTCTTCCAAATTGCATATCACTTAATTTATTACCAATCATAAAACTTTTACCAAAATCAATTAATGGGAAATCAGCCTTTGCCTGAAAAGCCATGCCGGGATTGGGTTTTCGGTTGATAGAGGTATCTGATAAATCTGAACAATAATAAATTTTATCTATTCTGCCACCGGCAGATTCTATTTGAAGCAGCATATTTTGATGAATGCTGTCCAAATCATCTGTAGTCATCAGTTTTTTACCAATACCTTTTTGATTGGTTACCATGACAATCGTTCCAAATATTTCATTGAAGATTTTCATGGCATTTGTCACATCTTTATAAAATTGAAATTCATTCCAGTTTAAAATATAGCTCTCTTTTTTTTCATAATTGATTACGCCATCACGGTCTATAAATAGGGTATTTGATTTGTCAATACTAGGTAGCTGTATCATTTTATAAAACAAATAAATTAAAATAATTGAGCCTCAACCAACTCACAAATAATATGCCCAATCATAATATGGCTTTCTTGAATTCGAGGCGTATCTATACTTGGGACATTGATTAAATAATTACTCACTGCTTTCATGCCACCGCCTGATTCACCAGTAAAGCCAATGGTTATCATATTTTTTTCTTTGGCTGTTTCAAAAGCTTTGATAATATTTTTACTATTGCCACTAGTACTTAAACCAATAATAACATCTCCATTATTACCAATGCCTTCAACCATTCTGCTGTAAATAACGTCATAACTATAATCATTTGCAACAGCAGTAATGTAAGATGTATTACAATGTAAAGCCTCTGCTGGTAAAGCTTTGCGGTCTTTATAAAATCTGCCGCTAAACTCAGCTGCTAAATGTTGAGCATCAGCAGCACTACCTCCGTTTCCGCAAAACAAAACTTTATTTCCATTTTTAAAGGCTGCAACAATTGCATCTACACTAAGCCCAATTGAAGTTAATGATGTTTCATTTTGAAGTATTTCTTGCTTTACTTGAATAGATGCTCCAATGATTTGTTTGATTTTATTTTCCATTTTATTATTTATTGTGATGTCCATGATGTTAAACCATATTGTGTAAACTGATATGGTTTTATTGTACCTCCAAAATTATTCAATGTTTCCATTACCTGATATCTCGTATTGCCAGGGCAATAAAATATCATAAATCCACCACCACCTGCACCACTTATTTTACCACCTGTAGCACCCGATTTTTTTGCAGCATCATAAATATTTTCAATGGCTTCATTAGAAATATTATGTGCCATTTTTCTTTTTTGTTCAAAACCAAAATCCAATATATGCCCTATCTCATTAAGCTTTCCTCTTAATAAAGCTTCTTTCATCATTTTAGCTTGCTCCTTTAATTGGTGCATTGCTTCAATACTAGATTCTTTTTTTTGCGTAACATTTTTTTGTTGTTCTTTTATAATTGTTGCACTTTCTCTGCTTGTCGCAGTAAAGTATAAAATCAAATTATTCTCTAGTTCATTAATATATTCTTGTCTTATCCTAAGTGGATTAACTATTACTCTGTCCCCAAAAAATTCCATAAAATTTACACCCCCAAATGTAGCAGCATATTGATCTTGTTTGCCACCTGCAAGTTGCAAATCATTTCTTTCAATTTCGTATGCATAATGTGCAATGTCATAATCACCCAAAGGCAAATTTAACATCTCAACAAAAGCTCCTAAAATGGCTACCACCAATGTGCTCGAAGTACCTAATCCACTTCCCGCTGGCGCATCTACGTAGGTGCTAAGTTTGAAGTTTTTTTGCGTTATACCATAATCTTTTTGTATGCGGTTGTAAACGCCTTTCAATAAATCTAATGTGCCATTTATCGGCAATTCATTTGCCCATTCAAATCTTTGTTTTTCTTTACGGTCCAATGCTTCAACTACAATTCCGCCTTCCTGCATTGGTTCAATGCTAGCGTATGCATTTAAAGAAAGTGTAGCATTTAAAATGGCACCTCCAAATTCATCACTGTAGGGGCTAACATCCGTACCGCCCCCTGCTAATCCAATTCTCAATGGAGCTTTACTTCGGTATATCATTTCTTTCAATTAATGTATAAAATTATTTTTTTTATTTCCAGCAGCAAATCATTTATGTAGTTTTTGTTGCGTCGCACACTTGTACAAAATAACACTATTCAGCAATACAATCAATAACTCTCATTTTCATTTGGAAAATCATTGCATTTTATATCTTTTATATAATCTTTAATTGCATTAGTTGCTTGTTCATGAATGTTTAAATATTGTCGTAAAAATCGTGGCTTAAACTCTGTATTAATTCCTAACATATCATGCATTACCAAAACTTGTCCATCACAATATTTTCCTGCACCAATGCCAATCGTTGGTATATGAATAAGTTCACTTACTTCTTTAGCCAAAGCTGAAGGTATTTTTTCTAAAACAACTGCAAAGCATCCTGCCTCTTGTAAAAATACAATATCACTTTTCAACTTTTCTGCTTCTGCTATTTCTTTTGCTCTTACTGTATACGTTCCAAATTTATAAATGCTTTGTGGTGTTAAACCTAAATGCCCCATCACCGGAATTCCTGCTCCAACAATTTTTTTGATGCTTTCCAAAATTTCAATGCCACCTTCCATTTTTACGGAATGTGCTCCAGTTTCTTTCATAATTCTTATTGCCGATGCCAATGCAACATCGCTATTACTTTGATACGTTCCAAAGGGCATATCAACCACTACCAAGCATCTTTCAATACCTCTTACTACACTTTGTGCATGATAAATCATTTGCTCAAGTGTAATAGGCAAAGTAGTTTCATGACCTGCCATTACATTGCTTGCACTGTCACCAACCAATATCACATCAATTCCAGCCTGATCAATCATTTTTGCAAATGAATAGTCATAGGCAGTAAGCATAGAAATTTTTTCTCCATTAAATTTCATTTTCTGTAAAGTATTTGTTGTCACTTTTTTTACTTCTGAGTGTATAGACATTCTTCTGTTTTAATAGGTGTAAATTGTTATTTCACTTCTTCGTATAAGCTTTGAATCAATCCATCTGCAAGTCCAATTTTTGGCACATAAATATCTGTAATTTCTGCCCAACGCATTACGTTGATATAAATTTGCAAAGCGGGAACAATAACATCTGCTCTATCTTCACGGAGTTTATATAATTTAATTCTGTCTTCAACTGACACAGCGGAAAGTTCTTTGTAATAATCTTTCAACAAATCAATGTTAAGTGGTTTGCCCTCTTTCTTTTTACTCAATGAAAAAACTTTGTTGATATTGCCACCACTGCCAATTGCAATGATTGGCAAACTGCTTTTTGTATTTTGTTTTAAATGATCTTTTAATTCATTCCAATTTTTTTCGGTTACTTGGTTTTTTAGTAAGCGAATAGTTCCGATATTAAAACTCTCTTTGTATTTTAAATTGCCTTCCGAAAAAAAAGTTAATTCTGTACTGCCACCACCAACATCAATGTATAAATAGGCATGGAGCTTGTCTAGGTTTTCAGCTATATGATTTTCATAAATATAGTTTGCCTCTTCATCACCTGTTATGATTTTTATTTCAATATCCGTTTCTAATTTTATTTTTCTGATGATATCATTGCTATTTCCAGCATCTCTCATTGCACTTGTTGCACAGGCTTTTATGTGTTGTACATTATATGCTTTCATTAAGTGGGCAAAAGCTTTCATGGTTTGTAAAATCATACCACGCTTTTCTTTTGAGATAATTCCTTTTTCAAAAACATCAAATCCTAATCTTAAAGGAACTCTAATCAGATTAAGTTTATTGAATTCAGGATTGCCAAATGAATCAAGTTTTACTTCACTAATCAATAATCTTGCTGCGTTACTTCCTATATCAATAGCTGCTAATTTCATTTCGGTGGGTCAATAGTTTTTTGGTGCAGATATTGATATGTTTCAATCTGCGAACGGATCTTTTTATTCTTTGATAAAGGTACATAGTTATTCAAAAGTTCGTTGTCTAATACACGAGCTTTTACATTGTCTCTTAATTGTATGTGGATAATATCTTTTAATTCTTCACCAATTTTTTTATCTAAAATTGGCAAAGCTGCTTCAACCCTATGATCCAAATTTCTCACCATCCAGTCTGCTGATGAAATAAATATTTTTTCATTTCCTCCATTATGAAAAATTAAAACTCTTGCATGTTCTAAATACTCATCAACAATACTAATAGATTGAGGTGTTTTTTTAAATTTTTTATTGTCCATCATTGCACAAAAAATTCCTCTTACAATTAATTTTATTTCAACTCCGGCAGTTGCTGCTTCATATAATTTATTGATAAAATGAACATCACTTAAAGAGTTCATTTTAAGTATGATACTTGCAGGTTTTTTAGCGATGGCATTTTTTATTTCTTTATTAATCAGTATGTCCAATTGCTTACGCATGTTTGTTGGACAAACCAATAATGTTTTACATTGTTGTAATTGAGCAATCCCAGTTTTCCAATGTTCTAAATATCGAAATATTCTGTTGATATCTGCCATTACATTTCTGTTACTTGTAAGCAAACAATGGTCTCCATATACTTTTGCAGTTTTTTCATTTAAATTTCCAGTACTTACAAAACCATATTGTATTGTTTTATTTTTTACTCTTTTTTTGATGATACATAATTTTGCATGTATTTTCAATTTAGGCACACCCAGCAATACTTTTACACCTTCTTCCTCTAAAATTCTTTTCCATTCAATGTTTGCCTCTTCGTCAAATCTTGCTTTTAGTTCAAGCATCACAACTACTTCTTTTCCATTTCGTGCTGCATTGATCAACGCATTGATAACCTTTGAATTAGTTGCCAATCTGTAAGCAGTTACTTTGATACTGTTAACATCAGGATCCATTGCTGCCTCTCTCAATAAATCTATTATTGCATTGAAAGAATGATATGGAAAGTGTAACATCACATCATGCTTGTTAATGATGTCTGTAACCCTTGAAGCACCTGCTAATGCTGGATGTAAAAAAGAAGTATTCCTTAAGCTTTTGTCTGAAAACACATCAGGAAAATCCATGAAATGTCGGAAATTGTGAATACGACCACCGGGAATAATATTGCTTTTTCTATTTAAGTTTAATCGTCTAATCAAGTACTCTAATAAACCTGCATCCATTTCTTTGTCATAAACAAAACGAACAGGCTTTCCTTTTCTTCTATTCTTTAAACCCTTCTCAATTTTTTCAACAAATGTGGTAGATAAATCATTATCAATATCTATCTCTGCATCTTTAGTTACTTTAAAAATATGTGCATCAAAATGATCATATTCGAAGTAAGAAAAAATGTGTGGCAAATTGAAACGGATCACATCTTCCAGCAACATAATATGCTGTTCGCCTGCTTTTGATGGCAGTATAATAAATCTTCCAATTGCTTTTGCAGGCACTTCAATCAAAGCATACTTTTGCTGATAAGCTGATTTTTTTTTTCGCATTACCACCCCTAAAAAAATACTTTTATCTCTTAAATAAGGAAGTTGAGGTAAGCTTTCAATCATCAGTGGAATTACATTGCCACGAACTTGTTCATCAAAAAAATTCTTTACAAAAAGTTGTTGGTCTTTTGTCAAATGATTTTCATCAACTAAAAAAATTTTTTCTTTCTTTAATTCTTTTAGAATACCATTCCAAATTCTATTAAACTCATTTTGTTGTTGTAAAACAATCATTTGTATTTGATCCAAAATAGCTTGCGGCTTTTCTTCCATGTGCATATTGGCTCGTTTGCGTTTTTCAGCAAACTCAACCATACGTTTTAATGTTGCTACACGTACACGGAAAAACTCATCACTATTGTTTGAAAAAATGCCTAAAAATCGAATGCGTTCTTTTAAAGGAACTTTGGGGTCGTTGGCTTCTTGTAGTACTCTTGCATTAAAACTAAGCCAGCTAATATCTCTTTGTATAAATTGTTTTTTAACCATTTGTAATAGTCGTTGTAACTTAAAAATAAGGAGGAAGAATCTTGGTAAGTATTAATTTTTTGTAAATGATGACAACTGATCTAACACCAGTTTTTGACCTGTTAATGCAACAGTAATTTACGCACTAATTAACTTTTAAATTTTTCAATTATTGCTGTTGTAGAAAATCCTTCAACAATCGGATTAATAACAACTTTACCCCCATTTGCTATTACTTCTTTTGCACCAACAATTTCCTCTATCGTGTAATCACCACCTTTCACTAGTACATCCGGTAAAATAGCTGTAATTAACTGAAGCGGAGTGTCTTCATTAAAAATAACTACTGCATCTGTAACTAACAAACTGGCAAGCAATAAACTTCTGCTCTGCTCATGATTAATTGGTCGTTCATCCCCCTTTAATCTTTTGATACTTAAATCACTATTTACTCCTACAATCAAATAATCGGCACATTTTGCAGCTTGTGATAATGAGAAAATATGGCCTTCATGCAAAATATCGAAACATCCATTCGTAAATGCAACAGTTTTTCCTAAAATCCTCCAGCTTGCAACCTGTTTTATGAGTGTTGGTAAATTAAATATTTTATGTTGTATCGATTCGGTTTGTTTCATTAGATAGTTAATTTTAGATTCGCATCAATATCGTAAAATAAAAATAGCTGCCTTTAATTTAATAAGTAGTATTTGTTTGAATGTTGGATCTATTTGATATTTCTAAGCTGCAAAATATTTTTATACTTCTTATTATACCAAGGTAAAAGTATGGTACAAATTAATCCAACAAAAAGTACAATCATACATTGTGCGGCCCATTGCAAAGTGCCATTTGCATAACCGATAGAATTTTCAATACTTGGCTCTTGTAATTCAAGCACTTTCGCAATTAAAAAAGCATATGCTCCAATTCCACCCGGAGTAATAATCATTCCAATACTGGCAAAAGCAAGACAACTGATTGCTTGCGTAATACCCAATCCCACTGTTCCTTGCGTAGCATAAAATCCTACCCATGTTCCTATTAAATACAAACTCCAAATACTTGCAGAGTAGAGGAAAAATAGTTTTTTTTGTTTCAATTTTCTTGCAGTGATTAACCCTTCCCAAACACCAAGAAATATTCTTTTTATGTTTTTAAAAAATTGTTGCAAACGTTTATTAACTGCAAAATATACAATTACGAAAATTGCCAAAATTGCTATTGTGATTAAGATGATTTTTTTAGTTTGGCTCATCGGCTGATTAGGACTTCCAGCCATCATTTGTTGTACTTGTTTAAAGCTTGTAAAAACAACATCAAATTGAAAAATGATTGCCAATAAAAAAATGATTCCCAGACTCAAAACATCAAAAGCCCTTTCTGCAACTATTGTTCCTACAATTTTTTCAACAGGAATTTTTTCATATTTAGAAAGTATGGTACACTTTAAAACTTCACCCAATCTTGGTACAGCCATATTGGCTAAATAGCCAATCATCACGGAAAAAAAAGTATTCGCAAAACTTGGCTGATAGCCCATTGGTTCTAGTAAAATTCTCCAACGAAGACTTCTTAGAATATGGCTTAAACTTAAAATAAAAAAAACGGGAATTATGAGCCAATAATTAGCATTAGCAATTGACTGTATAAATGCATTCCATTCTTTGGGGTTGCCTTGTAGAGAGTGTATGCTAAGCCACACCAAGAAAATACCTAGTCCAAAAAAGAATGCATATTTTATGAAACTGACTAGTTTTTTATTCATACCCATTTATTCTGTGCAAGTTAACGAAGCATAAGTAATTTAAAGCTTATTTAATTCATTTGGAAATATGATGTATGGTTTGAAGTTTTTGGCTTCATCAAAATCCATTGTTGCATAAGAAATTATAATAACAACATCTTCAACGGCTGCCTTTCGAGCAGCGGGTCCGTTTAAACAAATTACACCACTATTTGCTTGTCCTTTAATAACGTAAGTTTCCAATCGTTCGCCATTGTTTACGTTTACAACCTGAACTTTTTCATTTTCAATCAAATTTGAAGCGATCATAAGGGTTTCATCTATTGTAATGCTGCCCACATAATTTATATTTGCTTCTGTGATAGTTGCCCTGTGAATTTTAGATTTTAATATTTGTATTTGCATAAAAGATTCTTAAAATTAATTTGCGCCAAAGCTATCTTTCCAATCATTATCGCCCTAAATAAATTGTATTAAAGTTTTTTTAATTTAATTGCATGTTATCTATTAACCTCACTCCATTTAAAAATGCTGCAATCAAAACCACAAGTTTTTGACTTGAATTCGTATTTTGAACTTCTTGCAAATTTGTTGCGTTACAAATTTTAATATAATCTACTTTTTCAAATGCATGATTTTGAAGTAATTCGGTTGCTTCTTTTTCTAATGTATCAAAACTTTTTTTGTTGAGATACTTTTTAATATGCATCATTGCCTTAAAAATAGCAGTGGCATTTTCTTTTTCAGCTTCATTCAACCTTGCATTTCTGCTACTCATAGCAAGTCCTGTTTTTTCTCTGATTGTTGGGATAATTTCTAATTTAATCGCTCCTTTTTTATCCATTAATTCAATTAACTTTTTAATCACCATACATTGCTGATAATCTTTTTGTCCTAGAAAAAGTTGATTTGGATTAATAATACTTAATAGTTTTTCTACAATTTGGCAAACTCCCTGAAAATGATTTGGTCTATATTCTCCTTCTAATATATTTTCTAAATAATCTAAATTATATTGTTTGCTTATTAATATTCCATCGGGATACATTTCTTTAACATCTGGAAGAAACAAGATGTTACAACCTGCAAGTTCCAACTGGTAAATATCTTGTGTAATCGTATTTGGATACTTATTATAGTCTTCCTGATTATTAAATTGAGTTGGATTAACAAAAATGCTACAAACAGTACAATCATTTTGGCTATTACTGGCACGAATTAATGAAAGATGACCTTCATGTAAAGCCCCCATTGTAGGGACAAATCCGATTGTTTGCTGCTTTTGGTTGATCGGAATAAGTTGCTGTTGCAAACTCGTTATTGTTTTACAAATAATCATAATGTCATGGGTGTTTTATGCTTTAATTAGGGAGTAATTGATTTTAAGCTTAAAATGTTTACTTTTGCAAACTAATTAATGCATCTCTAAAACTGACTAACCTGATGTCAAAGAAAAGAATTTTATTTATAGCCACCGAAATGTCACCTTATTTAGAGTTGA
>CANGTN010000013.1 GCA_947456805.1 Chitinophagaceae bacterium
ATCCTTGCTTGCTTTTGCCATAATTCTAATACCTTTTTTCAATTGTAAAATTTCAACAGAAAATTATACTAACCAAAAAAAAACGAACTTTTTTTTAAAACTTTTTTTTATTTTTTTTACAATGAAATTATTTGTTCTCGACCAGGTCCATTTGAAACAAACTTTACAGGAGCACCAATATATTGATTAATAAAATGTATGTAAGTAGTCATGTTGTTTGGTAAATTTTCTACAGATTTTATTTGTGTAGTATCGCAATGCCAACCATTAAATAGTTGATAATGAGGTTCTATTTTTAAACGGCTAATTCCAAAAGGAACTTGGTAAGATAATTTGCTGTCAATACCATAAGCAGTACAAACATTCAACTCAGAAAAACTATCTAAAACATCGGCTTTGGTCATGATTACTTTGGTTACCCCATTAATCATACAAGTGTATTTCAATGCTACCAAATCAATCCAGCCACAACGTCTTGGTCTTCCAGTTGTTGCACCAAATTCACTTCCAATTTTTCTCAACTCCTCGCCTACTTCATTTTCTAACTCTGTAGGAAAAGGTCCGCTACCAACTCTTGTGCAGTAGGCTTTTGTTACTCCCATTACTTCATTGATTTGTTTTGGGCTTACCCCCAATCCAGTGCAAACACCCGCAGATATTGTGTTTGAAGAGGTTACAAAAGGGAATGTGCCAAAATCTATATCCAACATACTTCCTTGAGCACCTTCCGCCAGTACTTTTTTGCCTGCAGCCAATTGTTCATTAATAAAATATTCTCCATTAACAATATTCAGTGTTTTTAGAAATTCAACTGCTTCAAAAAATTCTTCTTCCCAAGCAGAAATGTCTTCATTGAAATGAAAATTATCTAATAATTTCTGATGCTTTAATCTTAGCTTAATGTATTGTGTAGTAAAACTTTTATCTAACAAATCTCCTACTCTTATTGCATTACGGCCAGTTTTATCCATATATGCAGGACCAATTCCTTTTAGCGTACTGCCAATTTTACTATCCCCTTTTTGCATTTCACTTGCCTTATCCAAAGCTCTGTGTGTGGGAACAATAATGTTTGTTTTTTCTGAAATAAATAAGTTCTTCTTTACATCAATCCCAAAACTTGCTACGATATCACATTCTCGTTTTAAAGTAACAGGATCTAGCACAACACCATTTCCAATTAAGTTGATACAATGTTGATGAAATATTCCAGATGGAATTTGGTGCAATACCACTTTTTTGCCATCTACGTACAAAGTATGTCCTGCATTTGGTCCACCCTGAAAACGGGCAATTACGTCATAATTTGGCGCAAAAAAATCAACTATTTTTCCCTTGCCTTCATCACCCCATTGTAAACCTAATATTACATCAACCATAAAATATTTTTATGGAGCAAATGTAAGTATTGGGTAGTTTTAAAGTAGTATGATTTTAAAAATTATTCGGATAAATTTTACACATTTTATGTGCATTACATTAATAATGAGGTGATAGCAATTTTTGAGAATCATTCATTTGAGAATTTATTTGCCGAAAGAAACTAAATTATTATTTTTTTAAAAACTCAACTTCCAAAATACATTCATTTAAGATTTAACCCTTGTAAATAAAAAAAGCCCCTTTCGAGGCTTAAAGCAAAATTAATATCTTGTTTGAATAATGTTAATCAACACTAGGTGCTTTAACCAAACCTAATTTAGCTTCCAAACTAAGTGTAGCATGAGGTACAGCCCTTAGTCTTGCTTTGTCAATTAATTTACCGGTAACTCGGCAAATTCCATAAGTTTTATTTTCTATACGCATTAATGCTTTTTCCAAATGATCGATATACGTAATTTGTCGTGAAGCCATTTGACTCAATTGCTCACGTTCCATACTTAAACTTCCATCTTCCATAGTCATGTAACGCCCATCTTCGCTATCTCCACCCATATCATCTTTACGGGTAATAGAACCTTGTAAAAATGATAATTCTTTTTTTGCAGCATCAATTTTTTTGTTAATCAGATCTCTAAATTCATTTAATTCAGCATCACTGTATTTTACCAATGGTTCACTTGGCTTTGTAACTTCAACTCGTTTTTCTAAGGGAGTGTAAACAGGGTTATATGGAATACTGGTTTTAACAGATGTCTTAGGTATTTTTACTTCTTTAATTGGCTCTTCTTTTTTACGCATCGGCAACTGTTTCATTGGTATGATAGTAGTTGATTTTTCAACACCACTAGGCTTGGCAAAAAGTTTTGAAGCAGATTTTTTTGGAGTGGGTTTTGCCTGTTTTGTGGGCATCTTAGCTATTACTTCTTGTTTCTTCTTTAATTTTCCCTCAGATTTTTTCATACTTTTTTGAATAGGCGCCTCCGAACTAACAACAACAGGTTTTATAGGTGTTACTTTTTTATTAACCGGTTTAGCAACCTCTTTTGCTTTTGGTTTTAATATTTCCTTTGCTTTTGGTTTACTCTCAACTTTTTTAACCGGCTTTGCAACTATTTTTTTTGTAATAGGTTTTGATGGTGCAACTTTTTTAACTGCAGGTTTTCCTGCTTTTACAACAGGTTTTACTACTTTTTTTGTTGTAGCTTTCACTGGTGCAGTTTTTTTTGCAGGCTGTGATTTCTTCACAGGTGCAACTTTTTTAACTGGCACAGCTTTTTTCGCTGCCGGCTTTGCTATTGGTTTTACTACTTTTTTAGTTGTAGCTTTCACTGGCACAGCTTTTTTTACTGCCGGTTTTGCTATTGGTTTTACTACTTTTTTAGTTGTAGCTTTCACTGGCACAGCTTTTTTTACTGCCGATTTTGCTATTGGTTTTACTACTTTTTTAGTTGTAGCTTTCACTGGCACAGCTTTTTTTACTGCTTTTGCCATTGGTTTTGCAACTGGTTTTGTAACTTTTTTAGTTACAGTTTTTTTTGTAGCCATGAGCTTATCCGTTTTTTATTACAGCAATCTTCAGCAGTGAATCGTTAACTTCAATTTCAGAACTTTCAGAAGAAAGTTGTGAAACCCAAATTAATCTATCTGCCAAAATTTCGCCGCAAATATAGGTTATATGTTGATTAACAGCATATTTGATATTATCAGATACATTATTATCAAGCAACTCCACGAATATACGGTCTGTTAAATTAAAATTGCTTTCTTTTCTAATATTCTGAATTCTGTTAATCAATTCTCTGGCGCTGCCTTCATTTTGTAGTTCGGGTGTAATAGTGATATCTAATGCAACAGTCAATGACCCTTTTGAGGCTACACTCCAACCCGGAATATCCTCTGCAGAAATCTCTACATCTGCAATTTCGAGGGTAAAATGAATGTTTTGTAGAGGCAAAACAATTGATCCAACTTGCTCTAATTCAGCTATTTGTGTCTGATTTAAAAGAGAAATTGCCCCAGCGGCTTCTTTCATGTTTGCACCAAGCTTTGCACCAAGTATTTTGAAATTTGCCTTAACTTTTTTCTTAATGACACCTTCAGTTTCAGTTATATATTCCAGCTCTTTTACATTCACTTCACTCTTTATTAAATTTTCAACTTTTTCAAGTTGTACCTTCATGTCGGGGTTTAAAACTGGAATCATTACCTTTTGCAATGGCTGACGAACCTTGATATTCACTTTTTTACGTAGTGATAAAACAAGCGAACAAATATCTTGTGCTAGTTGCATTCTTTCTTCCAATACCAAATCAATTGCGCTTTCGTTAGCTTTTGGGAAAGCTATATGATGAACAGATGCTGCTTTAAAACGATTGGTTACTAAATTCAAATTTTGAAAAACAGCATCACTAAAGAATGGAGAAATTGGTGCAATTAGTCTTACAATGGATTCCAAACATTCATACAATGTTTGATAAGCAGCGATTTTGTCAGCCTCATACTCACCTTTCCAAAATCTTCTTCTGCATAATCTTACATACCAGTTACTTAAATGTTCGTCCACAAATTCTTCTACAAATCTGCCGGCATTGGTAGGTTCATAATCATCCATTGACTCAGTTACTTTCTGAATCAAAGTATTTAGGGATGAAAGTATCCAACGATCAATTTCA
This sequence comes from Chitinophagaceae bacterium, assembly GCA_947456805.1. Lineage (GTDB taxonomy): Bacteria > Bacteroidota > Bacteroidia > Chitinophagales > Chitinophagaceae > UBA1930. Next base: position 4,056 of record CANGTN010000013.1, read on the forward strand.
GGTCGATGTTCTACAGGAATATAATTTTCCTTAAATGCAAATCCATCAACATTGCTGTACAAAGCAAAGAATTGATAAGTATTGTACAAAGTTCCAAAAAACTTACGTTGTACTTCCTGAATACCTGCCAGATCAAATTTCAAATTATCCCATGGCGATGCGTTGGTAATCAAATACCATCTAGTTGCATCTGCTCCAAATTTATCAATTGTTTCAAAAGGATTGACAACATTACCCAAGCGTTTGCTCATTTTATTACCATTCTTATCCAATACCAATCCGTTTGAAACCACTGTTTTGTAAGCCCTGCCATCAACTTTATCTGTTGGCAAACCTGCTTTTTCCAATTCCTCAATAACACTTTCTTTGATTAAACTTCCAATTGCGTGTAAAGTATAAAACCAACCCCTTGTTTGATCTACACCTTCTGCAATAAAATCGGCCGGATAATTTTGAGCAAAAATTTCTTTGTTTTCAAAAGGGAAATGCCATTGTGCATAAGGCATTGCGCCACTGTCAAACCAAACGTCTACTAAATCGGGAACACGTTTCATCGGCTTACCTGTTGGAGAAGTAAGAATAATATTGTCCACTTGTGGTTTGTGTAAATCGGTAATTTCTTTTACCGGACTATCTGCATGAATCAATCTATTCAATTCTGAAATACTTCCTATGCAAATTTCTTCGCTTTCATCCGCTGATCGCCATATTGGCAAAGGCGTCCCCCAATATCTACTTCTGCTTAAATTCCAATCTACCATATTTTCCAACCAATTGCCAAAACGCCCTTCACCTGTTGATTTTGGTTTCCAGTTAATGGTTTTATTCAAATCAACCATCCTATCTTTTAATGCAGTCGTTTTAATAAACCATGCATCTAACGGATAGTATAAAATAGGTTTATCTGTTCTCCAGCAATGGGGATAATTGTGTTCGTATTTTTCTACTTTAAATGCTCTGTTTTCTTTTTTTAATTTTACGCAGATATCAACATTCACATCAACATAATCTTTTTCGTCTTTATAGTTTTTTACATAGCGACCACTGAATTCTCCCAAGCCATCTACAAACTTTCCTTCTCTGTCTACCATGGTTAAAATACCAATACCATATTTCTTTCCGACCTTAAAGTCATCTGCACCAAATGCAGGTGCGGTATGCACAATACCAGTTCCATCTTCTGTTGTAACAAAATCACCGCAGATGACACGAAATGAATCACCGTTCGTTTCTTGATTGGCTTCATAAGGAAGTAATTGTTCGTAACGACATTCTTCAATTTTTGCACCTTTAAATGTTGCAATTATTATCCAGGGAAGTTTTTTGCCTTCGGCTGAATAATTTTCAAAATCTCCATTCTCTTCTTCTGCCTTGAAATACTTGTGCAGCAAGGCTTTTGCAAGTACAACATTAATGGGCAAATGTGTATATGGATTAAATGTTTTTACCAAAACATATTCAATATTTGGTCCTACAGTAAGTCCCAAATTTGATGGCAATGTCCATGGTGTGGTTGTCCATGCCATAAAAAATACTTCCTCGTTATTTGCAGCCTCCAATAAAAATTGAGATTTTTCATTTTTTACTGCTTTAAACATTGCAACAGCACTCGTATCTTTTACATCTTTATACGTACCCGGTTGGTTTAATTCATGAGAACTTAAACCAGTACCGGCAGCAGGAGAATAAGGTTGAATGCTCACACTTTCGTACAACAATTCTTTGGTATACAATTGTTTTAAAATCCACCACAGACTTTCAATATAATTATTTTCGAAAGTGATATAAGGACTTTCCAAATCTACCCAATAACCCATTTTTTTAGTGATGCTGTCCCATTCGTTTTTATAACGCAAAACAGCTTCTCTGCATTTTTGATTATAGTCTTCTACAGAAATTTTTTTGCCAATATCTTCTTTAGTAATACCTAGTTCTTTCTCAACACCCAATTCAACAGGTAATCCATGTGTATCCCAACCGCCCTTACGTTTTACCTGAAAACCCTGCATGGTTTTATACCGACAAACCAAATCTTTTAATGTTCTGGAAATAACGTGATGTATGCCCGGCATTCCATTGGCACTTGGCGGACCTTCGTAAAATACAAATGGAGTGGCACCTTCTTTCAAATCAATACTTTGTTGAAATGCATTGGTAGCTTCCCATTTTGCCAATATTTCTTTTTCTATTGACGGAAGATGAAGACCAGAAAATTCTTTATACTTATTCATATTTTGTTATTTCACAAAACGAGGCAATGAAATAGAATAACAGCCAGGTTTTTATAGGTGGGCGAAGTTAAGGATTAGAATAGAAAAAAAGCAATGGAAGGGTTTGGGAGGAAGTTTCAAATAAAGCTGCAACGATAGCAACGAAACAACGGTTGAAGAAGTTTAAAAGTTTAGAAAGTTTAATGAATTTAAGAGGCTACAAGGCGCAATGCTTTTTGCTGCCATGAAAAACCGAACCTTGAATAGTGCGACGCCAGTAATGTTGCCATGAAAAACTACTGTCGGTAACATAAAAAAATGCCCTGCATACCGCAAGGCATTTGTAAAAAAATTCTCAACTATTTAAAAGGTAGTTGTGCCATTGGCTTGATAAGCATATCTGAATTTGTATAACAATGTAGTTGGATACATTCCTACAAACGCTGCATAATCAACCGACAACAATTCCATTTTGGCATAATGTGCGCCATCGGCAGTTTTGAACAAAAATACCTTGCCTGCTTTTGGTGCAAATGTTCTGGTTGCTCCATTATAATCATACCAACTTCCGTCTTTAATAGCTCGTTTTGTTGTAGTAGTGTCATACGCATATCCTGTGGTTGGTGCGGTTGGTGTTGCATCAAAAGTTCCGTTGTTTAAAATTACTCCTGCATTTCCTGGACCGCCTGCATAACTATTCACAATAAATGTAGTAAAACGAAGACCAAAATCCCACTTGTTAGTAGCAGAATCAGTATTTGCAACAACTGTTGAATCACTGAAACGAAATAATGTAAATGCACTTGCTTGACTAAAAGGAACACTTATGGTTTTAGTGCCCGAAATAACGGTAATAGGTGTTTCACTATCTTTTGTGCAAGATGCAAAAGCTACGATGCCTACTAAACTGAATAAAATAAAACGCTTCATAAGAATTGATTTTTTATTATTGATTAAAACGATTGAATGAGAAATTAAGATTGATGAAAAATATTCTGCCTGCAATATTGGGCAACTGTGCAGCATTGGTATAATCCATTAAATTTTCTACCCCAACTTGCAAGCTGATTTTTTGATTGATGTTTTTTGATGCGGCGATATTGGTCATCCAAAACCCGGGCACCAATTCACGTTCATCATCGGCAATATTATTTCCGTTGATATCATTGAAACCAAATTTTCCACGATATACAAAACGAACAAATGCACTCCAGCCTTTGGCTTCATTTGTCCATAAAATTTTTGCATTGATGGTGTGTTTTGAACGATTGTTGATACCGAAATAATCTGCTTTTTTTACAACCGAAGATTGATACGTAACAGGATCTCTTTTATACATATTTCCTGCTTCAATTCGGCTTAAAATATCTTTATCTTTTGCTTCTAAATATTGGTAACCTGCAGATATTGCAATGGATTTAAACAACTGGTATTTTACATCAACATCTGCACCTTGTGTAAAAATGCGATTGATGTTTTGGTAGCTGTAAATATTGCTGTTATTGGTTTTTTTGAATGGTAATAAATAAACGTCAATCAAATTGCTGATGTCGTTTCTGAAGATGCCTGCTTCAATATTTATTTTTCCTTTGGTGAATTTTGTGCCAAAGTGTGTACCAAAAGATTTTTCGGGCATTAAAGATTTTGAAGACAAATAGGAATTGATGTTAGCACCAGCTTGCAATGCTCCCTGTTGTTGCATATTTTGCAATTCATTTGCCAACACACTAGAACCAATTAATGAATAGCCAATTTGTGCATTGTAAAAACTAAGATACATGTGTCTGAAATCGGGAGCTTTAAAACCCCAACCTGCCGAAGCTGTAATTTTCCAAAAACGATTGGGCCTGAATGCTGCTGCTATTCGTGGACTTACATTCAAATCAAAATCGGTGCGCTTATCTAATCGAATACCTGCAACAAGGGTTAGTTTATCCTGATAAAAACTCCATTCATTTTGTGTAAATGCATAAACAGTTGCTAACCTTTGTTTGCCTGCATATCTTGACGCCTCAATGGTTTCAAAATATGCACCCACGCCTGCAATATATTTGCTGGTTGAGTTGTGGCTGTGCTCAAATTGAATTTCAGGTTTTAGAATCGTTTGGTTGAAACTTGTTTCGTCAAAACGCACATCCTGATTTTCCAAATTAACAAACGATTTGTTCGAATAATTATTAAAAAAAGTTCTGAAATAAATTCTGCTGTTTGCACTACGATTGTAACGCAATTGCGCAAAAATACTTCTGTCTTTTTCTTCAGTAAATCCTTTCACAACAGCGGGTTGAGATTGCCAGGTAATTTGGTAATCATTGTTTTGTTTCGAATCTACATTTCTTAAGGAAAGTAAGAATTGTGTTTTGGCAGAAAAATCATGCGTAATTTTTGCATGCATTGTCCAGTCTCTGTATGGGTCAATTGTTTTGCCATAAATATTTTTATCCAAATCGTAACCACTGGTTGAATAGCGATTTACAAAAAACTGAATGCCTGTTTTATTGAAACGATTGGCATAAGAAACTGTTTGAGCATTGGTATTATTGGTAGCTGTATGCAGCTGTACATCTATATTTTGGGCTGTTGGTCTGGCTGTAATAATATTGATAACACCAGCCATTGCTTCGCTGCCGTATAAACTTGATGAAGGACCTTTTACAATTTCGATTTGTTGAATATTGCCTGTTGCAATTCGTCCTAATTTTAATATGCCGGCATTTCTTCCTACCAATGGTTCACCATCTAATAAAATGGCAGTATAAGCAGGATCTAATCCCAACATTTGAACACCCTGACCAAAAGGATTTGGATAACCTGCTAATGATGTAGCCAAATTACTATTCACAATTACAATTCCAGTTTGCTCTTGCAATACATCTTGCAACTTTAATGAACCCGTTTGCTGAATTGATTTTTTATTAACGATGATTGCCGGAACAGCAAGGTTGCTGAACTTTCTTTCGCTTCGGGTTGCTGTAATAAATACATCTTCCAATTTACCGGACATGGTATCCTGATTCACCACTTGTGCCAACAAACTGTTGTAACAAATAATGAAACTGAAGAGTGTAAAAGAAATTTTTTGCAGCATGTTTTTTCTTGTGCTGCAAAAGTGATTGACTACACAGAAAAGATTGCCATGGAATTGTAAAATAATTGTCTGAAAAAGAGTATGACACTTTCATGACAATTGAAAAATTGTATCAAATTATTCTTAAAAACTAAAGTTGTAAACCATGTAAATAAAATATATTACTTCAACAAATCACAAGGTTTTAAACCCGTATGTTTTTTAAATGCTGCAGAGAAATGTGAGATAGAAGAATAACCTAATAAGGCAGATACATCTGTGACGCTTAAACCTTTTTCGTACAACAAATATTTGGCATGTTCCATTCTTTGTTGTTGGTAAAAATCAAAAATTGTAGTGCCAAAAATTTCTTTAAACCCTTTCTTTAAATAGCATTCATTCATTGCTACTTTTCGGCTTAATTCTTTAATTGTAATTGGGTCGCCAATATGTTGCAACAAAATTTCTTTTGCTTTGTAAATGCCATTTCTACTGTATTCGTCTTCCAAAAATTTACAGCTAAACCCGGTTTCTTTTTCATCTACCAAACAATCCAAACTATACAACAATAACTCATGCACTTTTGAATTGATAAAAATATTTTCTAAAGACCCCGAGTAACTATGATTCAATAACGCATCTAAAACATTTCGTTTTTTGTTACAAACCGGAAATACTTTGGTAAAAGCATTGGGATGTTTGAATGCAAGCACTTCGTCTTTGCGGTTACTCACTTTTACATTGTGTGTAAACTGATGTAAAAAAGTTGCTGAAAAGTGAAAAGTAAAAACATCAACGGTGATTTGTTGCCCATTACAATTGGTGGGTTGCTTTTCGCAGAAGCTGCAACTTTTATCGTAACAATATTTGTTGCCTGTGGTACTATATCTCAATTCTAAATAATTCTCCTGAGGTTTGTTTTCACTATAGTGATAAATCATCATGCCTGCATCATCTGCTACCCATGGATGTTGTGCAAAATAGCGGCGAATATGATAATTGATGGAGCCCGGTATTTCTTGTTTTTTTTCAATCAACAAATCCATACTCGGTTCTATACCACCCCGGTGTGCAACTTTTAATATGTCTAATACTTGCTGCATAATGATGTGTAAAATTAATGTACCTACATGTATTTTCCAACTTTTTGTTTTACGTTCAGGTACATTTACTTACCAATGAGTGTTATATAGTACAATGTAAGTCTTATCTTCACACCAATAAATTTTTTGAAAATGCAAAATGAATTGCAAAAGCCAATCATTGGTTTTACCTGTGGAGATTTAAATGGTATTGGTATTGAGTTGATAATAAAATCATTGCATGATAATAGGATATTAGAATTCTGCACACCTGTAGTTTTTGCTAGCAACAAAGTCATTAACTTTTACAGAAAAAGTTTGCCCGATATTAACTTTGTTTTTACAAGTTGCAAAGATTTTAACAGGCTTAACAATAAGCAAGTGAATGTTTTGAACTGCTGGGAAGAAGAAGTAGCAATTAATCCGGGTGAGTTAAATGAAACCGGCGGAAAGTATGCGTTGATTTCATTGCAACAAGGTGTCGAAGCATTGAAAAAAGGACAGATTCATGCATTGGTTACAGCCCCGATTCATAAAAAAAATATTCAGAGTAATAATTTTAAACATAGTGGTCATACGACTTATCTGAAAGAATTTTTTGGCGTAAATGATGTAGTGATGTTGTTGGTTGCAGAAAACATGAAAGTTGGATTGGTAACTGAACATGTGCCAATTGCAGAGGTTGCAAAACATATTACCAAAGAAAAAATCATCAGTAAATTAAATATCATCAAAAACAGTCTTCAAAAAGATTTTGGAATTGACAAACCAAGAATCGCTGTATTAGGCTTAAACCCACACTCAGGCGATGAAGGATTGATTGGTAATGAAGAAGAACAAATAATTAAACCTGCCATCAAAGAAGCCAAACAAAACATGATGGTTTTTGGTCCATATAGTGCAGATGCATTTTTTGCAAGAGGTCAGCACGAAAGATTTGATGTAGTTTTAGCCATGTACCACGACCAGGGATTAATACCATTCAAATCAATGGCAATTGGTGAAGGGATCAATTACACTGCGGGTTTGCCGGTAGTAAGAACTAGTCCAGACCACGGAACTGCATTTGATATTGCAGCTAAAGGAAAAGCTGATGAGTCATCTTTTTTGTCGGCAATTTATTATGCAGTAGATATTATCCGTGTAAAAAATGGATATGCTGAAATGCGTCAAAACCCATTGAAGAAAATCAGTGCAAGAATGATTGCAAATGCAATTGATGAATAAAATCTTTTGTTAGCTTGATAACCTATTTCATTTTCTTAAACTCATTACAAAAAGCTTGAATACCACAGCTTTCACATTTTGGTTTCCGTGCAATACAAGTATAACGTCCGTGTAATATCAGCCAATGATGTGCTTTGTGCACCAAGGATTCGGGTATGTTTTTAATGAGTTCTTTTTCAACTGCAAAAGGTGTTGTGGCAGATTGTTTTACCAATCCAATTCTTCTGCTTACCCTAAATACATGCGTATCCACAGCCATGTTGGGTTGTTCATCAATAACACTTGTTATAACATTGGCTGTTTTTCTTCCAACACCCGGTAATTGCACTAGTTCAGCTACAGTCATCGGGACTTGACCATCAAATTTATTTTGAAGCATGTTTGCCATGCCAATCAAATGTTTGGTTTTATTATTTGGGTAAGAGATACTTCTTATTAGCGGAAATAAGTCATCGAAAGTTGCTTTTGATAATGCTTCTGATGTTGGATATTTTTTAAAAATTGCAGGTGTGGTAAGGTTTACACGCACATCAGTACATTGTGCGGAAAGTATTACAGCAACCAATAATTGAAACGGGTTATCATATATCAACTCAGTTTCTGCATTGGGAATATTATTGGTAAAATAATCAATTACCAAATTGTATCTTTCTTTTTTTGTCATAATTTGTTAAAGAAGAAACAGGACTTATAGACCCTAAAAACTGATACATCAGTTTTTAGAAAATGAATCATGTGCGGTTGCATATAAAATGATAGACTCAATTGTTTTTTCACTAGGGGCAACCATTGATACATTTTTAAACTGATTAATTATACTTCTTTCAAGTTTTAAAACTTCATTTTTTAATTCCTGATTATATTGAACATCTGATTTCAAAGGAGTATCATTAACTAATTCCAAATTCCCGAAATGATTGGGAAGCAAGCTTTTGGTTGGTTTTGGCATATAAAATGCAGTTATTGATTTTGATAAAAACGAAAAATTGTTGTTTTTATTGTGTTACTTGCTTTTTTCTTTTATAGAATCTTCAATTATAAATATATCCTCTCCATCTCGTTTTAGAAAATAACGTTGTCTTGCAAATTTTTCAATTGCTGCTGAGTTGTTTTGAAAGTCGGCTAACTCTTGCTTTGATTTTGCAATTTCATCAAGATAATATCTCTTCTTCATTTGAAGTGTATTATATTCATTTTTACTTTCCAAAGTGTTAAAAAAATCTTTTTGATCAAAAAATGTCATCCATACCAAAAAGAAAGCAATCGCCAGCAAATATTTATTGGTGATGATAGATGTAATTTTTTTCATTTTCGATTTTCTTTATTGTAAAAATAATATTCCACTTACTTTAATACCAACCAGAAATTATCAACAGCCCTTGAATAAAAAATATTTAAAAGAACAAATTGAAACGGAATAGTTATGCATCCGTTTCAATCTGATTTATTGATTTATGCTATTTACCAAATTTGATTCCTTTAGGGTAAACAGCAGTTTCACCCAATGCTTCTTCAATTCGAATTAACTGATTGTATTTCGCAATCCTATCTGTACGAGAAGCTGAACCTGTTTTGATTTGACCACAATTTAAAGCCACAGCCAAATCTGCTATGGTTGTATCTTCTGTTTCACCGCTTCTATGACTCATGATGGTATTGTAACCCGCGTATTGCGCCATTGTTACTGCATTGATGGTTTCTGTTAAAGTACCAATTTGGTTAACTTTTACCAGTAAGCCATTAGCAATATGTTTATCAATGCCCATTTTTAAACGGTTAACATTGGTTACAAATAAATCATCACCCACCAACTGACATTTTTTACCGATTGTATCTGTTAAGTTTTTCCAGCCATTCCAGTCGTCCTCAGCCATACCATCTTCAATAGAAACAATTGGATATTTTTTTACCCAGCTTTCCCAGAATTTCACCAACTCATCGCTGCTCATTACTTTTCCGCTACTTTTATGAAATACATATTTTTTCTTTTTAGCGTCCCACAATTCACTGTTTGCAGCATCCATAGCAATTACAATTTGAGAACCCGTTTTGTATCCTGCAGCAGTTATAGCTTCTAATACTGTTTCAATAGCTTCTTCATTGCTTTGAATATTTGGTGCAAATCCTCCTTCATCACCAACATTGGTACTGTATCCTTTTTTCTTTAAGACACTTTTCAATACATGAAAAATTTCTGTACCCCAACGCAGTCCTTCACTAAAGCTGCTTGAACCAACCGGCATAATCATAAACTCCTGGAAGTCTATTTTATTATCGGCATGTGCACCACCATTTACAATATTCATCATTGGTACAGGTAATGTTTTTGCATTAGTTCCTCCAATGTATCTGTACAATGGCAACCCGGCTTCTTCAGCAGCAGCTTTAGCAACGGCAAGGCTTACAGCCAAAATTGCATTTGCGCCTAACTTGCTTTTATTTGGAGTACCATCTAAATCAATCATCACCTGATCGATTGCTGCTTGTTGAGCAACATCATAACCTATTAAAGCTTTTTCAATTACGTCATTAACATTTTTCACAGCTTTCAAAACGCCTTTACCGGCATATTTTTTCTTATCATTATCTCTCAATTCTGCTGCTTCATGTATGCCCGTACTTGCACCACTTGGTACTGCTGCACGACCGAAATAACCGTCATCAGTTAATACATCAACCTCAACAGTTGGATTGCCTCTACTATCTAAAATTTGTCTTGCATGAACTTCAATAATGTAACTCATCTTTTTTTAATTATGGTTTTTGAATTTATTTTTATGACTTAATTCCTACTTTTATTCCTACTAACAAATTTATCATTATACCATTTACACAACTCATTTAGTTTTCGATATTTTGTACAGTTGTTGTAGTTAATTCTCTGAAAATATTTTCTAAATTACCTGAACTTCCTTTTAAATTTTTGATGGTATCATTTGCAACAATCACACCTTTATTTATAATAATTACCCTGTCGCAAATGGCTTCTACTTCCTGTAAAATATGGCTGGAGAATAGAACCGTTTTGCCTTGTCCTTCGCTTTTAATGACATTTCTGATTTCAATGATTTGATTGGGATCCAAACCACTCGTGGGTTCATCTAAAATAATTACTTCCGGCTTGTGAATTAAAGCAGCAGCAAGTCCTACACGTTGTTTGTATCCTTTGGAAAGTTGACCAACTTTTTTCTTTTCTTCTACTTTCAACCCTGTTAATTGCAATACATTTTCTACTGCCAATTTGTAATTACTTATTTGATGCACACCGGCGATAAACTGTAAATATTCCTTCACATACATATCATAATACAATGCATTACTTTCGGGCAAATAACCAATTTTTCTTTTGGCTTCAACTGGATTTTTGTTTACATCTATACCGCATACAGTTGCATTGCCGCTATCGCTTTTTAAAAAGCCTGTGATGATTTTGATGGTAGTGCTTTTTCCTGCTCCATTAGGGCCCAAAAAACCAACAATTTCTCCTTTGTTAACATGAAAAGAAATATGATTTACTGCTTTTTGTTCGCCATAAATTTTCACTAAGCCTGAAACTTCAATTGACATCAAAACTAAATTTTGAGCAAAGATAAAGATTGCTAATCCAATTATGCTTTTAAACCAATTTTATAACCCGCTACTTGAAACATTATGATTCTTTTGTGTCATATTCTCCTTTCAATGCATACCAACCAAACAAACCCAATCCAACTGCAATTGGTATAAAGACAGTTATAATAATAATCCAAGGCATAGGTTTATTAATATCTAAATTTCCATCAGGTTTAATGTGTGCGAATGCAGATTGTAACAACAACCCTATAGTTGCAATTGCCAAAAACATCCAAACAAAACCAAGATTTTTTTTAATTGTATTCATAGCAAACTAATTTATTTATTTTAATTTAATTAATCTATTCATTTACATCATCTACAACATTTTCATGTTTTCTATTGGTAAGATATAATGTACCAATTACCAAACAAACAGCAGCTATACAAATTGGATACCACAAGCCACTTAAGTAATTACTTCCAGGTGTAACCGTTATCAATGTTGCAATAAAAGGAACCAATCCTCCAAAAACACCGTTACCAATATGATATGGTAATGACATCGAAGTATACCTGATTTTTGTTGGAAACAATTCAACTAAGAATGCCGCAATTGGGCCATAAACCATTGTTACAAAAAGTACGAGTATAAAAACCAAACTGATTAGTTTCAGACGATAAGAACTATCAAGTGTTACTAGTTTTTTTGTTTCTACTAATTTAATATTATCGGGTTTCAAAGTTTCTTGTGTGTACTTTTCTGTTTGTGCTAATTTAGTATGATCGCTATAAGTTGCAACTGTTGTTTTGAAAATGACAGAGTCTTTCGGATTATCTGCACTTAATATTTTTCGTATAGTAATTTCTGAAGTCAGTTCTTGTTTTTGTTTTATATCACTCATGTTATACATTGCAGTAAATATGGGGCGATAACAAAAAATGGCTAATAACATACCGAAAAGCATGATTATTTTTCTTCCAATTTTATCACTCAACCAACCAAAGAAAACAAAGAATGGTGTTGCGAGTAATAATGCAATGCCAATCCACGTATTTGTTTGAGTGGGTTCAAGATTACATGTTTTCAATAAGAATGTTTGTGCATAAAACTGGCCAGTGTACCATACCACTCCTTGTCCCATTGTTGCACCAAACAAAGCAAGTAAAACCATTTTCATATTTTGCTTTTTGCCAAAACTTTCTTTCAACGGATTGGTACTTGTTTTGCCTTCGCTTTTCAATTTTGCGAATAAAGGACTTTCATTCATTTTCATTCGAATCACAATAGAAACCAATACCAACAATATACTTAATAAAAAAGGTAAACGCCAACCCCAATCTCCATAAGCTTCTTTGCTTGAAGTATTTTGTATGGTTAAAATAACCAACAATGAAACAAATAAACCAAGCGTTGCAGTGGTTTGAATCCAGCTTGTGTAATAGCCACGTTTATTAGCCGGCGCATGTTCTGCAACATAAGTTGCAGCTCCGCCATATTCTCCGCCCAAAGCCAAGCCTTGCAATAATCGGAGCAATAAAATAAGATAAGGTGCTGCATGAAAATTTTTATACTCCGGAATACATCCAATCAAAAAAGTACTACCTCCCATAATAACAAGGGTGAGTAAAAAGGTATGCTTTCTTCCAATCAAATCGCCCAACCTTCCAAACACAAGTGCTCCAAACGGGCGAACAATAAACCCAGCAGCAAATGTTGCCAATGTTGCTAAAAAAGCGGTGGTCGGATTTCCGGTTGGGAAAAACTTCTCAGAGATAATGGTAGCAAGGCTTCCGAAGATATAAAAATCATACCATTCAATTAAAGTGCCTACACTCGAGGCTGTGATTACTTTCCAGATTCCTTTGGTTGATAAAGACATAATTGGTAGAATATTTTGGCAAAAAAAATTATAATTATTAGTGCCTTATGATTCGCCAAGATAAATATCATTTAATTAAAAAAAAAGATACCCTTAATTTTATTTCTCAAACAGAAAAATTGTTATGTCACATCCCTATCAAATTACTTCTTTAGAACAATACAAAAAAGTATATCAGGAAAGCATTGAAAACCCGGAAACTTTCTGGTCATCTATTGCCGAACATTTTACGTGGCGCAGAAAATGGGATACTGTTTTAAACTGGAATTTTACTACTCCAAATATTCAATGGTTTTCAGGAGCCAAATTAAATATTACTGAAAATTGTTTGGACAGACATTTAGAAAAAAATGGAGACACCCCGGCAATTATTTGGGAACCAAACAATCCGAATGAAAAGCCTAGAATGCTTACATACAAAAAGTTGTATGAACGTGTATGTCAATTTGCTCAAGTGCTTAAAAACAATGGTGTTCAAAAGGGTGACAGGGTTTGTATTTACATGGGCATGATTCCTGAATTGACTATTGCTGTATTAGCATGTGCAAGAATTGGTGCAATACATTCTGTTGTGTTTGGAGGCTTTTCTGCTCAAAGTATTGCAGACAGATTGGAAGATGCAAAAGCAACTTTTATTATTACCTGTGATGGAGCTTTCAGAGGTGCAAAAGATATTCCATTAAAAAGTGTAATTGATGATGCTTTAATTGGTAATACAACAGTTGTTCGTGTAATTGTTTATACAAGAACAAGAACGCCAATAAGTATGATTAAGGACAGAGATGTTTGGTGGGAGGATGAAATGAAATATGTGGAAGAACATGGAATTTATTCAATTGATGCGGAAGAAATGAATGCGGAAGATCCTTTGTTTATTTTATACACATCAGGCAGTACGGGTAAGCCAAAAGGTGTGGTACATTCATGTGCAGGTTACATGGTTTATACCAATTATACTTTTGTAAATGTTTTTCAATACAAACCCGGACAGATCCATTTTTGTACTGCAGATATTGGTTGGATTACGGGTCACAGTTACATTGTATACGGACCTTTGAGTGCAGGTGCAACTTCATTAATGTTTGAAGGAATTCCTACTTATCCTGATGCAGGAAGATTCTGGGATATTGTAGATAAACACAAGGTAAATATTTTATACACTGCCCCTACAGCAATCAGAAGTTTAATGAGCTTTGGCTTGGAACCCTTGCAGAATAAGGATTTATCATCGTTAAAAATTTTAGGAACTGTTGGCGAACCCATAAACGAAGAAGCATGGCATTGGTACGATGAACATATTGGAAAAAAGAAATGTCCAATAGTTGATACCTGGTGGCAAACAGAAACAGGTGGTATTTTAATTTCTAATTTGGCAGGTATTACACCAAGCAAACCAAGCTGGGCAACACTTCCAATGCCAGGTGTGCAAATGACTTTGGTAGATGATAAAGGCAATGAAGTAAAAACATTGGAAGATGGCATGTACAAAGGAAATTTATGTATTTCTTTTCCATGGCCAAGTATTTTAAGAACAACTTACGGCGATCATGAAAGATGCAGAACCAATTATTTTGCTACTTATCCAAATTTATACTTTACAGGAGATGGTGCATTGAAAGATGAAAACGGTTTTTTTAGAATTACCGGAAGAGTGGATGATGTTTTAAATGTAAGTGGGCATCGTATTGGAACTGCTGAAGTTGAAAATGCAATCAACATGCATGCAGGCGTTGTAGAAAGCGCTGTGGTTGGTTATCCGCATGATATAAAGGGACAAGGCATTTATGCATTTGTAATAGTAAGCCATACGCATGGCGATGAAGACCTTACCAGAAAAGATATTTTACAAACCGTAACTAGGGTAATTGGGGCAATTGCAAAACCTGATAAAATTCAATTTGTAAGCGGCTTACCGAAAACAAGAAGCGGAAAAATTATGCGTAGAATTTTGAGAAAAATTGCTGAAGGTGAAACCGAAAATTTAGGAGATACAACTACGTTACTTGACCCAAGTGTAGTTGATGAAATTAAGAATGGGAAGCTCTAAGAAATTGTAATTTATTTATTCGGATTTTTCTAAACAACAGACAAGTTAAATTCCCAATTTCTCTAATGCTGCCTGAGCTGCAATTTGGCTTGCATCTTTTTTGGTAAATCCTTTGCCAACAGATAAAATTTCATCATTCAAAACGGTATTCATTGTGAAGTGTCGTCTGTTGCCTTCAATCTTTTCTTCTGCCAGTTCAAAGGTTAACTTGTGTCCATTTTTAGAAGCCCACCCTATTAATTTGTTTTTCAAATTAATGTCAATGCCTTCAAGGTCATCTACAAACATGTGTGGAATTACAATTTGTTTCAAAACCCATTGCTGCGTTTTTTTATAACCCTTATCCAAATAAACTGCACCTACTATGGCTTCTAAAGTATTGCCAAAAATTTGACTGTTGCGCAAACTATTTTCAAATTTATTGTATAAGGTAATTTTATTCAAACCCATTTTAATGGCAATATCATTGAGTTGTTGTCGGTTTACCATTTTA
Organism: Chitinophagaceae bacterium; assembly: GCA_947456805.1. Classification (GTDB taxonomy): domain Bacteria; phylum Bacteroidota; class Bacteroidia; order Chitinophagales; family Chitinophagaceae; genus UBA1930. Next base: position 19,617 of record CANGTN010000013.1, read on the forward strand.
CTTCTCATCTCTGTTAAAAAGCCTTCACCTTTGTAGGGATATCTTTTAAATAAATAATCAGCAACAATAGCGCTTAAAATTGCATCGCCTAAGTATTCCAATCGTTCATTATTTTGATCTGCAGATTCTTGTACACTTCTGTGACTCAAGGCAGCATTATAAAGCATGGCATTCCCTGGAACAAGCCCTAGTACATTCTCAACTTGCTGGTTGAATGTTGAAGTTTTTTTGGATTTAAATATTTTTTTAAATAATTGCACTAAATCGATTTAATTAAAATATCACTTTGTGTAAATAAAAAAAGCAAGTTAAACTATAACTTACTTTTTTACTATAAAAATTAAAAATTTTCTACCCTTTGTATTTTTTCACAATTACACAAGCATTGTGACCACCAAATCCAAAAGTGTTGCTTAATGCAGCATTCACTGTTCTGTATTGTGCTTTGTTGAATGTAAAATTCAACTTAGGATCCAATTCAGGGTCATCTGTAAAATGGTTAATCGTAGGAGGAATCACATCATTTACAACCGCCATAATACTTGCTATTGCTTCAATTGCACCTGCAGCACCAAGGCAATGCCCTGTCATACTTTTCGTTGCACTAATATTTAATTTATAAGCATGTTCTCCAAATACATGTGTTATTGCTTTTACCTCAGCTCCATCACCAATTGGGGTGCTTGTGCCATGTGTGTTAATATAATCAATTTCTTCTGGTTGCATATTGGCATCTTCCAATGCAGCAATCATCACATTTCTTGCACCAAGTCCTTCGGGATGTGGAGCTGTAATATGATGTGCATCGGCACTTGCGCCGCAGCCTACCAGTTCGCAATAAATTTTTGCACCACGAGCTTTGGCATGTTCCAATTCTTCAAGAACCAATAAACCAGCTGCTTCTCCCATTACAAATCCATCTCTGTCTTTATCATAAGGTCGTGATGCAGTAGTGGGATCATCATTTCTTTCACTCATCGCTTTCATTGCATTAAAACCACCAACACCGGCCTCACTGATTACAGCTTCACTTCCGCCTGATAAAATAATATCTGCTTTACCCAATCGTAATAAATTAAATGCATCCATGATTGCATTGGTACTGCTTGCACATGCACTTACAACAGCAAAGTTTGGTCCACGTAAATTATGTCGCATACTGATATGACCTGCTGCAATGTCCAATATCATTTTAGGAATGAAGAATGGATTGAAACGTGGAGTACCATCGCCTTTGGCAAATTCTGTTACTTCATTTTGAAAAGTAATTAAGCCGCCGATACCACTTCCGAATACAACGCCAATTCTATCAGGATTAATATTGTCTTTATTCAAACCGGCATCTGCCATTGCTTGATCACTTACCACCAATGCAAATTGGGTAAATCTATCAATTTTTCTTGCTTCTTTTTTATCGAGATAATCTGTTGGTTCAAAATTTTTTACTTCGCAGGCAAATTTTGTTCTGAATTTAGTAGCATCAAATTGTGTAATAGGTGCTGCACCTGAAACACCCGCCAATAAATTTTCCCAATATTCATTTACATTATTACCCAAAGGTGTTAAGGCTCCTAAACCTGTAACTACTACTCTTTTAAGTTCCATAGAACAAGCGTTTTAAATGAAGAGTACAATTTAATGAATTATCAATTAATTATTGTATTCTAAAATTCAATTTGTTGAAATTTGATTACACAAACGAGTTGTATGTGTATTAGTACAAATATAATGTACACAATGATATAATCTATTAATAGATAAATCCGCCAACTTTTGGCAATTGCCTCAGTATGGCGGATTAATTTTTTAATTATTCCAAACTTATGGAGTAGAATTATTTAGCGTGCTCTTCTAAATAAGCAACAGCTTGACCAACAGTTGTGATGGTCTCAGCTTGCTCATCAGGAATAGAAATATTGAATTCTTTTTCAAATTCCATAATAAGTTCAACAGTATCCAAAGAATCTGCACCTAAATCGTTGGTAAAAGATGCCTCTGTAGTTACTTCTGCTTCATCTACACCTAACTTATCAACGATGATTTTTTTTACTCTTGTTGCGATGTCTGACATTGTAAATTTTTTTGTTACGGAGGCAAAAATAGAGTTTTTGGTTAAATAGTAATCAGTTGTCAAAAAAATGTTTAAATTTCATCGAAATTAGTTTTGGACACATTTTTTCCTTTATTCTGTTATTGACCTTTAAATACAGGTTTTCTTTTTTCCAGAAATGCGGAAGTCCCTTCAACCATATCATTTGTACCGATGCATTTGCCAAATTGTTCTATTTCAACTTCATAGCCATTTGTAGATTCATCCCATGCAGCATTTGCAGCTGAAATGCAAGCTGATACTGCAATCGGAGCCTTAGTGTTAATGGTATTTAATATGCCGATTGCTTTGTTCATTAATTCTTCTTGGGGTACAACATAATTGACCAATCCATATTGTAATGCAGTAGCTGCATCAATCATTTGTCCGCTGATTAATAGTTCTATTGCTCTGCCCTTTCCTATCAATTGCGTTAATCGCTGTGTTCCTCCATAACCCGGAATCAATCCTAAATTTACCTCGGGTTGTCCAAATTTTGCATTTTCACTAGCGATTCTAAAATGACAAGCCATGGCCAACTCACATCCGCCACCCAATGCAAAGCCATTTATACAAGCAACAATTGGCTTTGTACTTTGCTCAATTTTGAAAAAAATATTTTGTCCATTTCTTGCTAAGTTTTTTCCTTCTTCAATTGACAATCCATCAAACTCTGTAATATCTGCACCTGCAACAAATGCCTTATTGCCACTTCCTGTTATGATAACCGATTTTATTTCCGGGTTCTCAGTAATTTCCTGCAATAGTTTTTCTAAGTCTTTGAATACATCTTTATTTAAAGCATTTAATTTCTCCGGACGATTAATGGTTACAGTAAAAATTCCGTTTTCTAAATTCGTGAGCAAAGTTTGGTAAGACATGGTAATATGATTTATTTCAAATAATCGTATTTGTATATGTAGTAATTCAAAAAGTGGCTTTGCCAAGAATCGAACTTGGATCTGGAGCTTCGGAAACTCTTATACTATCCATTGTACTACAAAGCCATTTCACAAATGTAATTGAACTATTTGAAAATTTGTTTTAAGGCTGCAGGTAAAAAAATTTTCATTGGTACACTGCTCATGATTTTCAAATCTTCTAGTAAATTACTTTCATTATCTAAAAAACGAAGTACTGTTTTGATCGCATTCTTTTTAAAAATATCTGCAAAAATTTCATCTCCATTCATTTTTTTATCATGTAATACTTGCAATAAAACGCTGTCAAAAAAACGAAATTTTTTATCGCTAAAACTTTGATTATAAAACGGATGATTTTTTGAAATTAGATTGGCTACAATTTTTTTTGTTCTTTTTTGTATAAACTGAAAAGCATAGCCACTGCTGCCTTTGGCTTGTCCGCCAGCAATTCCTAAATTAACTACTCTGCCTTCATGTAATGGAAATGGATGGTTGGTCATTGGTATAATTCCAAACTCCTCATGTTGAATGGTATAATTGCTAATTTTTAAATCTTCTTCTATATATTTTTTCAATGCATTTTCATACTCGATTGGCTGCAATAAATCTTTAGTAAACAAAGTATATTCAACCAAAGCAGTTGTGGTAGACGTTGGCATCGTGTACATGAATGTAGTTCCCTCTTTTTGAGCTACAGTAAAATCCATCAAGGTTGCAACGGAAGGATTGAATTGTGCATTGGGTGTTTCAATTACCCACCCTTTAAAATGTTGCAACAGAAAATAGGTTTTGTTGCTACTTGTATTGATTGTACCAGGAAATAAAATACTGTTGAAAATATAATTTGCTTTGTAAGTGTTATTTTCAGTTTCAACTATTGCTAATTGGTTTTCAGTAGTTAACTTTTTTACTTTTTCATATTTGAATTCAACATTAGCAAATCCTTTTGCATACTGCATTACAGCGTTATAAAAATCAATTCCCTGAATCATTTTATAACGATAATTATTTAATGGAATTCTATTGGAAAAAAAATTTGATGCAAATGCTATTTCATCGTATGAATGATGAACAATATCTTCAAACAAACCATTTTCTTTTTCCCAAAAACACCAGGTTCTGTCATTAATTATTTTTGGTTTTTCATCAATAACCAAAATTTTTTTTGAGGACAAAGCAGGCTGTAGCAAAATTCTTTGCAGTAAGCTCAATCCTGCACATCCAGCTCCGGAAATAATATAATCGTAGTGGTTATTCAAAATTTATAAAGGTAATTTTTCTGACAAAATTTTACTCATTTTATAATGTGCATCTACAGTAACGCCTGCTGTATGCGGTGTGATGATTACATTTTGTTTGGCAAGCAATTGATGTAATAATTTTTTTTCTGATTCTGTATAAGTATCAAGCTTTTCATTTTCCAAAACATCAAGTCCTGCAGCTTTTACTTTCTTGCTTTCGATTGCCTTTAATAACGCAGCAGTATCTGTAACGCTTCCTCTGCAAGTATTTAAAAAATAAATAGAATTTTTAAAGGAATTGAAAAAGGCATCATCTGCCAAATGTTTTGTTTCTTGTGTCAAAGGAATATGCAAACTCACAATATCTGCCTGTTCAAAAATCATATCTAATGTTGATTCGTACACATGATTTTTTGAAAAGCCAGTTTTGTATTTATCATAAGCCAAAACCTTTGTATCAAATACGGATAATAATTTCGCAAATGCACCTCCTGTATGTCCAAACCCAATGATACCAACGGTTTTGCCATTTAATTCTTCGCCTCTGCTTTCTTCTCTTGTCCAGTTAAATGCTTTTAAGGCAGCATGACTACTATTTATTTTATTCATTAAATTCAGTAATAATCCCAATGCATGTTCTGCCACAGCATTGCAATTCCCTTCGGGACTGCTGATGCACTGAATGCCTTTGGCAGCAGCATATTCAACATCAATTTGTTCCATGCCACTTCCTAGTCTTCCAATCCATTGAAGGCTTGGCGCAGCATCAATTATTTCTTTATCTACTTGAACTCTTGTTGTAACTATTAGTCCTATAGCATCTTGTATTTCAGTTAATAATTCAGTTCTTGAAATAGATGGTTGATTTATAACAATACATCCTTTTGCCAACAAATATATTTGTAAGCAAGGATGAGAAACTCCGGAAATAATTACTTTTTTCAAATTGATGTTTTACACTTCTTTTAATTTCCTTGCATTCTAAAAGTCAATGCTGCAAAGTTTTCAATGCTTAATTGTTCGGCACGCTTATTAAAAATTTCATCTTGTAATACAATTGGGTCAAACAAACTTTTTACGGCATTACGTAACATTTTTCTTCGTTGATTAAATGCTGTTTTTACTAATTGAATAAAAGCTTTGTCACTTTTTACTTGGTAAGTAGTATTTCTCAACTGCAACCTGATTACACCACTCATTACTTTCGGTGGCGGAGTAAAACTTTCAGGTGGTACATCAAATAAATATTCAACATCGTAAAACGTTTGAATTAAAATACTGATGATGCCATAGGCTTTACTGTTTGGTTTTGCTGCAACACGCTGTGCCACTTCTTTTTGAAACATTCCTATAACAACCGGTACTTGTTCTTTCCAGTCTAAAATTTTAAACAGAATTTGTGATGAAATGTTGTAAGGAAAATTACCTGCTACCATAAATTTTTCCTGAAATGGAGGAGTTATGTCTAAAAAATTTTCATTAAGAATTTTTTCTTTTATCGCCGGGTAATTTGTTTCTAAAAAAATGACTTTTTCTTCATCCAACTCAACTGCTTTAAAGTCAATATCATCTAATTGCAGCAAATATTTGGTAATTGCACCGCCGCCTGGTCCAACTTCCACTAATTTATTCAGATTGTGATAGTGTAAAGATTCATTTACAGCATCTATAATTTTGATACAAATAGATTCGTCTTTTAAAAAATGTTGTCCTAATGATTTTTTTAAGGTGTATTGCATTGCAACAAAAGTATGATTAATAATAGTTCTCAGGCAATTTGATACTTGGTGAATAGAAACAAAAAATCCTTGCACTAAAGTGCAAGGATTGATAAAGTAAGTATTGTAAAATACAATTAAGCTTCTGTAGTACCTTCTTCGCTAACAGTTTCAGGAGCTGCCTGAACTGCAGGAGCTTCTTCAACTTTACGTACAACAGGAACATACTGACGACTTTGACGTTGTTTAGTTTTGTGGGTTTCAGTACGACGCTTATTATTAGCTTCGTGCTCTTCATGCCATGCTTGGAATTTCACCATTGCAGCAGCATCATCAAACAAACCTAATTTAACACCACGTAATAAGTGTTTTAAATACAATACTCCCTTGAAAGAGAGGATTCTGCGAACTGTATCAGTGGGTTGAGCACCTTTGTGCAACCATTCTAAGGCTTTTTGACGGTCTAATTGAATTGTTGCAGGAACAGTTAGTGGGTTGTAAGTACCGATTTTAGCGATAAACTTACCATCTCTTGGTGCACGTGCATCAGCCACTACTACGAAATAGAAAGGGCGTTTTTTGCTACCGTGTCTTTGTAATCTCATTTTTACTGCCATGTTAAATAGACATTTATAGGCGTTAACAAATTGGGTTTCTTTCCCTATTAAGAATAATAAGGAGGGCGAAATTAATGTTATTTATTCTTTCTGCCAAGTTTGAATACAAAATTTTACAAGATTTTTTCAAAAAATAATTATGAAAAGACAAATTGTTTTGTAAAGCTAGTTTATCGCTTCAGCCCCTTCATTCCTGGGAAACCACTCATTGGCATTTTATTCATCATGCCCATCATTTTTTTCATTTGGTCAAATTGTTTCATAAACGCATTCACCTCATTAATATCTTTCCCGCTACCTTTTGCAATGCGTAATTTTCTTTTTTGATCTAATAAATCCGGATTTGCTCTTTCTGAGGGTGTCATACTTTGTATAATAGCTTCAATGCCTTTGAATGCATCATCATTAATATCAACATCTTTTACTGCTTTTCCTACTCCTGGAATCATTCCCATTAAGTCTTTCAGATTTCCCATTTTTTTTATCTGACCTAACTGGTCTAAAAAATCCTGAAAATCAAATTGATTTTTACGAATCTTTTTCTCTAGTTTTTTTGCAGCTTCTTCATCAAATTGTTGTTGGGCTTTCTCTACCAATGTAGCAATATCACCCATGCCCAATATACGTTGAGCCATACGATCCGGATAAAATACTTCTAAAGTATCCATCTTTTCGCCGCTGCTCATAAACTTTATTGGCTTTTCAACTGTGTATTTGATAGATAAAGCGGCACCACCTCTTGTATCACCATCTAATTTGGTTAATACAACCCCGGTAAAATCCAATCGATCGTTAAAAGCTTTTGCAGTATTTACTGCATCCTGCCCCGTCATGCTATCTACAACAAAAAGGATTTCTGTTGGGTTTATCGCTGCTTTTATATTGGCTACTTCAGCCATCATAATTTCATCAACAGCAAGTCTTCCGGCGGTATCTATAATTACTACATTTTTGTTTTTACTTTTCGCTTCTTTAATTGCATTCTCTACAATTAAAACGGCATCTTTTGTGTCTGGTTCTTTGTAAATATCAACGCCAATTTGTTCAGCCAAAATAGTTAACTGATCTATTGCTGCAGGTCGGTAAATATCTGCTGCTACAACCAATGGGCTTTTGCCTTTTTGTGTTTTTAAATAGTTGGCTAATTTTCCTGTAAAAGTTGTTTTACCACTACCTTGTAAACCGGCAATTAATATAATAGCAGGATTGCCTGTAATATGAAATTCTGCTGGGCTTCCACCCATTAATTCTGTTAACTCATCCTGAACAATTTTTACCATCAATTGTCCAGGGCTAATTGCATTGATAACCTTCTCTCCGGTAGCTTTTTCTTTTACTTTGTCTGTAAATTCTTTTGCAATTTTAAAGTTTACATCGGCATCAATTAATGCACGTCGGATATCTTTAATGGTATTGGCAACATTCAGGTCATTAATTCTTGCTTCCCCCTTTAAATTTTTAAAGGCACTTTCTAAACGTTCGGATAAATTATTAAACATCGTAACAGTTTTCTTGAATCAATAAAAAAAGTGAACGACATAAGTTCACTCTAAATTATTTGCAAATATAATGGCAGATCTGAAACTTATTGATAACCGTAAATGCCTTCAAAGAACCAAACACAATTTTTAGAAATATTTTTAATTTTATTTATGAAACATAAAACACTTTTCAACAATCTGTTACATATTAAAAAGTGATTTTTATCATGATTTTTTTTGCGTTATCAACCAACGTTATTAAAAAAACATTTGGTAGGTTTATATTAATTACTATTATTGCATTGAATGAAAAAGGGATTTAAAGTTTATTAAATGAGTAAGAAGCAAAAATTTACGTTGGAATTTAAAGTAAGATGTTCTCCAACTATATTATTTGAGTTTTTAAGTACGCCTTCTGGCTTGCAAGAATGGTTTGCTGATAAAGTAGATGTTTGGGAAGATATCTGGAGCTTCACCTGGAGTGGCGGTGTGCCCGAAAAAGCCACTGTTTTGGAAGAAGATGAAGATGAGTTTATTCGTTACCGTTGGTTAACTATGGACAAATCTGAATACTTTGAGTTTAGAATTGCTAAAACAGAAATTTCTAATCAAACAATTCTAGTGATTACTGATTTTGCTGAAAAAAATGATATCAAAGATCAAATGCAACTTTGGGAATATCAGGTAAAAGAATTATTTCACAGATTAGGCAGTTAATTCAATCTGTAATTTATAAAATTAAAATGCCCCGAATCTTTCGGGGCATTTTGTTGTTAGTTATTGTGTGTTCTTTAGTTCTTTAAATAATTTTACAGGTATTGATTCTACTAATATTTGATAGGCTTTCCATGAGCTATTAAAGAATATGTTTGCCTTTTGTAACAATGATGCTGCCTGCATTTCAGCTTCTACAACAAGTCTTTCTTCCTGAGCTCCAGGCAAACTATTTTTTCCTAAAATATTACTCCTTGCTTCCTGAAGTGTACCGCTTACTGTTACTTGTGGAATTTGTCCATAGCCTTGTTTATCTTGTAATTTGCCATTCATAATTTCACGAATTGCTTTGATGCTGTCAGTCATCGCTTTACTTACTTTGCGCAAAGTATCAGCATCTTTCTTTTCCATGTAATTATAAGAAGACTCAATCTTTTTAATGATTTCATCAAACTCGGTTAATCTGTCAGTAAGGTCAGTTAATTTTAAAATTGTTTTATCCAATCGCTCTGCAAATTTTCTTTTCCCATCACGTATCTCTTTACTTATAGGAGCCATAGGATTGTCATTTACAACAACCATCATGCTATCTGTATTTTCTTTTGATAAGCTGATAACAACTTTGTAAGTACCGGGATCAACAGGTAAGCCACCAGGCTCAGTTGTATTACCGCTGCCACCTCTTCTTCCTCCACCTCTGCTTCCTGACTGACGAATTCCCTTACCTTCCATTCCCCAATAAAAACGGTGGAAACCACTGTCAGCCTTTACTTTCAGCATTCTTACCTGCTTATTTTCTTCATTAAAAATTTTTACAACAGCCGTATCTGCTAATTTATTTTTTCCGGTATCAGCATTGGTTCTATTTATATAAAAACTAAGTGCAGCACCACTTTTTCTGTTTTCTCCTTCATAAGTTCCCCAGGTACTATACTCAATTCCGGAGGCATTTTTAAAGTTTACCTGATAAGCAGTTGGCGCATCAAAAGCAGTTAATTTATTTTTAAATACTTGTCCTTTGTTAGCTGCTAATTTTCTTAACGGACGAATATCATCCAACACAAATAAAGCTCTTCCAAAACTTGCAATTGCTAAATCAGCTTCTCTTTCCTGTATTGCTAAATCATATGTAGAAACAGAAGGATAACCATTTTTAAATTGTTGAAAATTGATGCCATTGTCGAAACTAATCCAAAGGCCTTGCTCTGTTCCAACAAAAATTAAATTTGGTTGTTCAGGGTCTTGAATCATAGATAAAGCATACCCATTCACTTTCTTTTCATCAATCATTCTTGTCCACGTTTTACCATAATCTGTTGTTCTGAAAATGTAAGGTTTAAAATCTGCACGTCTGTAATCGTTACATACAACAAAGGCTTCTGCTGCATTATACTTGCTTGCTCTTATTTGTGGAATCCAGCATCCTAAAGGCATTCCGGGGATTTTGTTGCGAAAGTTTGTCCATGTTTTACCGCCATCTTTTGTTAACTGAACATTGCCATCATCTGTTCCAACCCATATTACACCTTGCTCTTTTGTGGAAGGCTCAATGCATAAAATGGTACAATGATTTTCTGCGCCGGTAATATCAATACTTATTCCACCATTTTTAGACTGATCCATTTTACTGCTGTCTGCAGTGGTAAGGTCGGGTGAAATTTGTTCCCAGCTTGCACCGCTGTTGGTACTTTTATTTACAAATTGGCTGCCATAATATATTGTGTTTTTATCAAATGGATCTTGCGCTATGGCTGCATTCCAGTTAAATCTTTGCCTTACAGTTGATGAAGGATGCGGCGGACGAATATTCCAGCTTTCACCGGTTGCTATGTTGTATCTTCCCAGTGAACCTCCCTGACTCATGCTATACACCCAATTTTCATCTGCCGGATGCGGTAATACATCAAACCCGTCACCGCCGCCAACGCTTTGCCAGTATGCATTTCGAAGCCCGCCATCTATCCAGGTATACGCCGGTCCATGCCAACTGCCATTGTCTTGCAAGCCGCCCATAACATGATATGGAAGTTGGTTATCTACATTAATATGATAGAATTGTCCTAAAGGAAGTTTCTCATCAAATACCCATGTTTTTCCTCTGTCTCTGCTGATACCAATTCCGCCATCATTACCATCAATAATAAAGGAAGGATCTAAGGGATTGATATAAAATGCATGATGATCCGGATGAATACCGCTGTAAGGAATAATTGTTTTGAAGTTTTTTCCGCCATCTTCACTCAAACCTATCATTTGATAAATGAGGTACACTCTGTTTTCATTTTTTGGGTCACATGCAATGTCCTGAAAATAAAAAGGCCTATTGTTCACTACTTCCGGGGTTGAGTTTACTAGTTCCCATTTCATGCCACCATCATCACTTCTATATAAACCATTTTTAGTTGCTTCAACGAGTGCATAAATTCTGTTGGGCTCACTGCGGCTGATAGCAATACCTATTCTTCCATAATCATCACCTGGAAGACCTTCTTCTTTACTCAATTTCTTAAAGTTTTTTCCACCATCATACGTTACGTATAAACCACTACCACTGCCACCACTTGTAAAGCTCCAGGGCGTTCTGTTGTGTTGCCACATGTTTACAAAAAGTTTGTTGGGATTGCTTGGATCCATGACCATATCACCCACGCCCGAAGAATCATTGGTATGTAAAATTAATTTCCAGTTTTCTCCGCCATCAATGGTTTTATATACACCACGTTCTGCATGAACACCATACGGGTTGCCGATTACTCCTGCATAAATAATATCGGAATTGGTAGGATCTATGATAATACGATGAATATTTCTTGTTTTTTGTAGTCCCATACATTTCCAGGTTTTTCCACCATCCATACTTTTATAAATACCCTCTCCAATATTTACTGAATTGCGTGGATTTCCTTCTCCTGTTCCTACCCAAACAATATTGGGATTGCTCTGTGTAATAGCTACTGAGCCAATGTTTAATATTGGTTGTTCATCAAAAACGGGCGTCCAGTTGGCACCTGCATTCTCTGTTTTCCAAACACCGCCACTTGCTGTTCCTAAATAAATAATATCAGGATTGGTATTAACAGCATCAATACTGGTAACCCTTCCACTCATGCCGGCAGGACCAATACTTCTGGGTTTAAAGTTTTTAAATTGTTTGTTGATATCTACTTGCTGACTAAAACCTGCAAATTGAAATACAATTAAAACAAAGAGTATAAAATTTTTTTTCATGTATATGAAATTTAGAAATTGAAATATCTGCATAAAATTAACAATTGCCAAATACAAAATCAATTAATTCAAAATTCATGTGCCTGATTAAAATAATTATCTCAACAAAAAATAAAATTGTATGAGGTAGAGTAGTAATTTAGCAATATGTCGAATCCGAATTTGAATAGTGATGCCAATAATTTTAATGCTGTAGAAAAAGAATTTGAAAACACAATTCGTCCTGCAGCAATCAATGATTTTTCGGGGCAGCCTCAATTAATTGAAAATCTCTTGATATTTATAAAGGCAGCTAAAATTCGCGGCGAAGCGTTAGATCATATTTTATTCCATGGCCCTCCGGGCTTAGGCAAAACAACACTGAGCAGAATTGTAGCAAATGAATTGGGCGTAAACATCAAAGAAACATCAGGACCTGTAATTGAAAAGCCGGGTGACCTTGCAGGATTGTTAACCAACCTTGAACCTAATGATGTTTTGTTTATTGATGAAATACACCGCTTGAGTACCGTAGTTGAAGAATATTTATATGCCGCTATGGAAGATTTCAGGATTGATATCATGATAGATAGCGGACCAAGTGCAAGAAGTGTACAAATCAATCTGAATCAATTTACATTAGTAGGAGCAACCACGAGAAGTGGTTTGTTAACTGCTCCATTGTTGTCTCGTTTTGGTATTAAAAGCAGATTGGAATATTACAATGCGGCTACTTTACAAAAAATTATTGAACGTAGTTCAGGTATTTTAAACACAAATATTACAAGTGATGCTGCCGGAGAAATTTCTCGCAGAAGCCGCGGTACGCCTCGTATTGCCAATGGTTTATTAAGAAGGGTAAGAGATTTTGCACAAGTACTAAATGATGGAGCAATTGATTTAGGCATTACACAACATGCATTGAAAGCGTTGAATGTAGATGAATATGGTTTAGATGAAATGGACAATCGAATTCTTCTTGCAATTATCGAAAAATTTAAAGGGGGACCTGTAGGTATCACAACTATTGCAACAGCTGTGGGTGAAGAACCCGGCACAATTGAAGAAGTATATGAACCTTTCTTAATTCAGGAAGGATTTATGCAACGTACACCAAGAGGAAGAGAGGTAACAGCAAAGGCTTACGAACATTTGGGTAAGAAACCTTTCTCCGGAAATCAGCCAAATTTATTTGTATAAGTTAAAAACTTATTTTCCAAATGAAGTAATATTGGTGCTGAATATTTTTACCGCAATTGCTAATAGTATTACACCAAAGAATTTTCTTACGGCAAGTAATCCGGCTTTGCCTAAAAGTTTTTCAATTAATTTAAGCGACTTTAATGTTCCATAAATAAAAATCAGGTTCACTAAAATACCTAATAATATTACTGTTTCATCGAAGTTTGCTTTCAAACTCATTACCGTTGTAAGTGTACCACTGCCAGCAATTATCGGAAATGCTATGGGGACAGCAGTTCCGGCTTTTGCATCTTTATCACCTTTGAAAATTTCATGACCCAACACCATTTCCAACCCTAATAGAAAGATTACAACCGATCCGCCAACCGCAAAACTTTTTACATCAATTCCCAATATTTTTAAAAAAGGTTTTCCCAAAAATAAAAATAAAATCATCAATCCACCTGAAATCATGGTTGCCTGAAGCGAACGAATACTTCCTCCCATTTTTTCTTTTAAAGAAATCAACAATGGAATAGAACCTACAATATCTATCACAGCAAAAAGTGTAAATGTCACCGTCAATAATTCTTCAATTGTAAAGCTCATTGTATAAGTTTAGTACAAAAATAAAACATCCCACCTTGCAGCAGGATGTTTTTTTATAAAACAATGTATTTGTGTGTTCTTATCATATTGAACTTATTGGAATGTGAATTTTTTTCAACAAGCTACAAGCATTACCAGTTAAATCTTACACCCGCCTGAAGCATTGTAGGAATTGCATTATAGCCCCTGATGTCAAAGAATTTTTTATTCGTAATATTTTGTGCATCAGCAAAAAATTTGAAATATTTTTTCATTTCGTACTCTACATATGCATTCATTAAAAAATAGCCATCCAATTCTATATCAGCTTTCTTATAACCCCCCACATCATTCCGATTGCTTACATATTTACCACTCACACTTACATAAAATGACGGAGAAAACTGATAACTCACATTGATGTTGACATTGTGTTTGGGTCTGCGTAATAAATATGTATAAGTTGTGTCTTTAAAGTTTATCCTGCTTTGTGTGTTTTCTTCACTTGTTAAGAAAGTATAATTACCGGTGATGGATAAGTTGCTGGTTGGTTGCACACTCACTTCGTATTCAACTCCTGTCACAATTTGTTGTATAAAATTGAAGTATTTGAAACTAATATTGTTGTAATCAATCCCATCTTTAATAATGCGATTAAACAAGACGATTCGGTTACTAACTTTCTTTAATTGTTGTTGTACTCCCACCTCATAATTCACACTTTTTTCAGCCAATAAATTTGGGTTTCCTGTGCTACCACCTGCATACAACTGGTACAATGAAGGTGCTTTGAATCCACTTGCAATACTTCCAAAAATTCTGTAATTATTGTTGATGTTGTAAGATGGATTAAATGTGTAAGTATAATTACTTCCGTAGCGAGAATGTGTATTCAATCTTCCACCCAATTCAATATTCAACTTTTTATTGTTGCTGTTGAATAGAAGGGAACTGTACAAAGAGGTTTGGCTCATGGAAGTGTCTTTAAAAGAACTGCTGTAAGGTCCGAAAGAACTGATAGAATAATAATCATTACTCATATTGCCATGTCTAAAATCACCTCCTTGTATTAACGTAAAATTGTTGCCTATTTTAATACTTGCAAATATTTCTGCAAACTGTGTACGACCGCTGAATTCATTCCGTTCATATTTATTAAAACCACCAACAAACCCACTGTCATTTAGATATTTTCTTACAAGTTGTGTATACTGGTAATTCGCTGTAACTGTTGCTGCGGCTGATTTATACACCATTCCAAATCCGGTACTGAATTGTTTATTGTTAATGGTATAATCTTTTTCATCCGTAAAAATACCTACATCAATATCCGCTTTGTATTGACTGTTCAATACAAATGTTTTCACCATTAGTTCATTGTTTACCTGGTATTGTACTGAGGCTTGTACTACATCACCATTGTATCCGTCATTATCAAAATCTTTTTTGCCAGTACTATCGTATGCACTTGAAAATCCTTTGGTCATCAGCTTCGAAAACCTTGTGGTGTAAGTTAATTTATCCAACTTGCCAAATACTTGCATATTCGTTTTAAAAGTGCCTAAATTTCCACCGGTGATTGTAGCTTTTACATTCACTGGATTTGTGATGTCTTTTTTTAGTGTAATAATGTTAATTACACCCGCAATTGCATCACTGCCATACAATGTACTTTGTGCGCCCCTGCAAACTTCTATGCGTTCTACTTCATTAATAGAAAACATGTTCAAATCAAAATCAGTTGTGATTGTACTTGGATCATTCATTGGAATTCCATCCAGCAAAATCAATGTCCTGCCTGCATTAGAGCCTCTCATAAAAACTGTTTGCACTGCTCCCATTGCATTGTAAGCCCCATTAATGGTAATGCCTGCTTGTTCGTTCAAAACCTGTGCAACAGATTTGCCCGAACTTTTTTCAATTACTTCTTTACCAATCACGGTAATTACTTTTCCGGTTGAACTTTGTTTTTGCGCTACTTTAGTGGCAGTAGTAACCATTACATCTTCCAGTGCCTTGCCGGATAATGTGTCTTTTTGTGCAAAACTGTGTAATGCTGCACCAAGTGCAATAAGCGTAAAAATTTTTTTGCCCATTGTTGTAAAATTTAAATGTGAACAATGAGCTTTCAGGAAATAAAAAAACGGGGACATATAAATTACTTTCCTTGCAGAAAGCTTTCTACATTCCATGCCTTTCGCCCGAAAGCCGTGAATGAATACTTGGAACTGGCAGGTCTTCTGGCTTGTTGTACTTCCGGATTCCTTCCCATTTTGCAACAGTGGTTTTTTTCCGAATTGTTGTGTTTTATTAAAACACAAAATCAACATACAGCTACGGGGATAGCTCCTGATTTTAACAGGATTCCCTTTTAATTCTCATGAATTTTTTTTGATACAATCGTTTGTAGTGCTATGTAACTTTTGTTGCGTCGCACACTTGTACGCCTTGTACTTTATTCAACATGTAGAAACCAAATCCGTTGCAAACATCCAATTTGTATTTTTAACTGTCAAAATAAGTTTTCACCTAATTGTCCACGTTGTTGTTTGTTTTGTTATTTTCAACCACATAATTTGCAATATGGCATCTAAACAAAAGCTCGGTATTTTTTCACTTACTATGATTGTAGTAAGTCTTGTAATTGGTATGGGAATATTTAAAACACCAGCCGGCATTGCAGCCAAAGCAGGTACAACCACTATCTTTTATGCAGCATGGTTAATTGGAGGTTTTATTGCACTGTGCGGTGCATTAACCTACGCCGAAATTGGTGTGCGTTTACCCGCAGTTGGTGGCTATTATAAAATATTTGCACACTGTTATCATCCATCTGTTGGGTTTACAGTAAATGTATTAATACTTATCAGTAATGCAGCTTCATTGGCTGTTGTAGCATTGATTGGAGCCGATTATGCAAGCGATTTATTGTTTGGCAAACCTTCAGGAATGTTGTTCAATGTTTTAGTGGCTATTGTGCCCATTGCAATATTTTATCTGGTGAATTTATTGGGATTAAAAACAAGCAGCCGAACACAAAATGTGCTCACCGTTATCAAAATATCTTTGGTTGTTTTATTAATTACTGCATTGTTTAAAGGAATTGTTGTAGAGCCGCATGGCTACAATGTTAAAGATCCCGTTTATGTGTACAACGGCAGCAATGCTACACTGTTATTGATGTTCAGCTTGGTAGCAGTATCATTTACTTATGGAGGCTATCAACAAACCATCAACTTTGGCGGAGAAATTAAGAACAGTAAAACCATGCAACAAGGTATTGTATTTGGTATTGCAATCGTTATTTTTTTATACCTCGCAATTAGTTATACGTATGTGCATGTGATTGGTTTTGATAAAATGAAAAATGCAACAGCAATCGGTGCATTGCTTTGTGAAGCTTGGTTTGGAAAAGCTGGTGGCAAAGTATTTGATGCCTGTATGTTTTTGAGTGTTATGGCTTATGTAAACGTAATTCTCATGAGCAATCCAAGGGTAATGTTTGCCATGAGTGAAGACAAAGTTTTACCCAAAATATTTTCCTATAAACATCCCAAAACGGAAGTACTTGTACCAAGCCTTACATTATTTGCAATCATTACCATGACGATTGTTTTTTTTGGTAAAGAAGTAGACGATGTATTAAGTTTCAGCATTTTCTTAGATTGTATAGGCATGAGTACTTCTGCAGCAACTTTATTTATTCTTAGAAAAAGAAAACAAGGCAATGAAAATGTAACAGGAGCCGTTCAAAAAATTATACCGTTGTTGTGTGCATTGTTTGTGGCAGCTTATGGCTTTGTTGCAGCAGCTGTGGTAATGGATAAGCCAAAATCAGCATTAACTGGAGTTATTTTATTACTCGTTTTTATTGCAGTTTATTTTGTTTTTTATCATAAGAAAGCTGAGCAAAGCAGGTTGTAATTGTATAGTTTGTAGTTTAATAGAATAGAGTTCAAGAAATTCAATAGGTTGAAAATGTTGGTTTCTAATCTCTTATCTATCATCTTTCTTTTCCGTCATTGCGAGAAAAGAAGCAATATTTTTTTCACGCAACGAAACAATGTGAGTAGAGAACGCAGCTATACACTTTACTTCTTGGAGCTTTTTAGGCATAAGTTTCATTAACACCAACTATCAAAAACTATGATTAACGGTAAATGAGAATCGTACGCTTTCCTTTATTTTTGTATCCGTATGAGAAATTTTTATATTTTTTTAATGTGTTTCAGTTCCATCATTGTTGAGGCTCAAACTACCGGTCCTAAATGGGATTTGCGCAGATGTGCAGATTACGCCATGAAGAATAACATCAGCGTAAAACAAGCTGAAGTGCAAGCAAGAATCTCTGCATTGCAATACCAAGCCAATAAATTAGCCGTTTATCCTACCGCAAATTTTGGCACCAGCCTCGGCATGCAATTTGGACGATCGGTAGATCCTACCACCAATCAGTTTACGACTACACAATTATTGTTTAACAATTTTAATGTAAGTTCTGGTATCACTCTTTACAATTGGGGCAGATTAAAAAATAACATAGTATCATCGGAATTGTCTGCAAAAGCTGCTGCCACTGATATTGAGCGTGCTGCAAATGATATTGGTTTGAATGTGGCTACTTTTTATCTAGCGGTACTTAGCTCAAAGCAACAACTGGAGATTACACAAGCGCAAATTTCATCCACTGCTGCACAATTATCTAATACCAGAAAGCGGGTAGATGCCGGTGCTTTGCCCGAATTGAATGCTGCAGAACTCGAAGCAAGATTAGCAACAGACAGCAGCAATTATTTCAGTGCGTTGAGCAACTTTCAACAAAATGTTTTGAACCTGAAAGCCTTGCTGAATTTGGATATGGCCGAACCTTTTGAAGTAGAAACTCCTACTCTCGATAAAATTCCTTTGGATAAAATTGCTGATTTAGAACCGGCTGCTTTATACAAATTGGCACTTACCAATCAGCCTTTACAAAAAGTTAATGATTTCAGATATAAGAGTGCAGAATATGCAATCAAAGCAGCAAAAGCAGGTTTGTACCCTACTATTTCATTGGGAGGCGGGCTTGGTAGCAATTTTGCTTCTTCTACTAAAAAAATTACCGGGTTTTCATTGGGTGCACCACAGGCCACCGGACAATTTGTAACAGTTGGAACTACTAATTACACTGTATTTGAGCCTACGCTACAACTTCAACAAGGTAAAAAAAATATGAGTGAATTGTGGGACGGATATGGCGTACAAATGGATAATAACTTCCGACAAAATGTGGGCTTTCAGATTAATGTTCCCATTTTTAATAATGGTAATGCAAGGTTGAATTACGAGAACAGCAAATTGCAACTGAAACAGGCAGAAGTTGCTAAAACACAAGCAGACCAAAGGTTACAACAAGATATTTATTTGGCATACAACAATGCAGTTACTGCATTACAACGCATGAATGCCAGTGAGAAAAGTGTACAGACTGCTGAAAAATCTTTTAACTACGCACAAAAAAGATACGATGTTGGATTGATTAATACACTTGATTTAATCACCAATCAAAATAATTTATTGCAAGCAAAACTTACTTATTTAAACAGCCAGTTTGAATATGTATTTAGAATGAAATTACTGGAGTTTTATAAAGGTCAGGGGTTGAAAATGTAAGTTTATTCTTTAACTGCTGAATAGCGATAAAGGCGTACAAGAGTGCGACGCAACAAGTGTTTCAACAATGTACAACAGTTGGCAACAAAAATTTAAAATTGAATTATGAATAAGAAATTGATTTGGATTATTGGCATTTTAGTAATGGTAGTAATAACAATGATTGTTTTGAAAAAAACAGGTGTTATTGGAAAAGAAGAGGGTATAAAAGTCACTGCTGAAAAAGCGGAGAAACGTACCATTACTGAAACGGTAACTGCTAGTGGTAAAATTTCTCCGGAGATTGAAGTGAAAGTGAGTCCGGATATCAGTGGTGAAGTTGTGGAGCTTTATGTAGCTGAAGGCGATAGCGTAAAACGTGGACAAATAGTAGCAAAAATTTATGCTGATATTTATGCAAGTCAACGTGACCAAGCTGCTGCAGGCGTAGCTCAAAGTCAGGCTGCAGAAGCCAACGCAAAAGCACAAATCGTTGCATTGGAAGCGAACTTGCAACAAGCGACTGCAACCTATGACAGACAAAAAAAATTGTTTGATGAAAAAGTAATTTCAAAAGCAGAGTTTGAACAAGCAGAGCAAACATACAAATCATCACAAGCAAATTATAGTGCAGCAAAGGAAGGTATCAAAGGAAATTTGGCAGCAATTCAAAGTGCTAAAGCAAATTTATCTAGAGCAGATAAAGATGTAAGCCGTGCAACGATTACAGCCCCAATGAGTGGTGTGGTAAATATATTGAACGTAAAAAAAGGTGAACGTGTTGCTGGTAATAGTTTTAATGTAGGAACCGAAATGATGCGTATTGCAGATTTGGGAAGCATTGTAGCACAAGTAGATGTTGGTGAAAATGATATTCCGAAAGTAAAATATGGAGATACTGCCATTGTAACTGTAGATGCATATGGCAGCAGAAAATTTAAAGGAATTGTTTTTAAAATTGCCAATCCAAGTGGTTCCTCTTTATCAGGCGTGACTTCATCTACGGAAGTAACCAATTACAAAGTGCATGTTCGGTTATTACAAAACTCATACAGTGATTTAATGGGAAGCGGCAAACCTTTTCCATTTAGACCCAATATGAGTGCCACAGCAGATATTCAAACACGAACTGAAGTAAATGTATTGTCAGTTCCTTTGGCTGCCGTAACTACAAGAGAAATAAATAAAGAAAATACAGCTACTAAAAAACCTACTGCCAACGCAGCAATACCAAATGATACAAAATCAATTACTACAAATGATGATTTAGAAGAAGTAGTATTTGTACTTGACAGCAGTAAGGTGAAAAAACTAAAAGTAAAAACGGCTATTCAGGATTTGAATTATATTCAAATAATTGAGGGATTAAAAGGTAATGAAGAAGTAATTACTGGACCTTATAATTTACTCAGCAAGACTTTGAAAGAAGGCGATAAAGTGAAAGTAGTTTCAAAAGATATGTTGTACGAAGAGAAGAAAAAAGATTAGAAATAGTTGAGAGTCCATGGTTCGTAAAAACCATGGACTCTCACACAAATTACCAAATACGTACCCTAGCGCTATCAGCTACAAACATTTTAGTTCCTGCTTTGATATTGAAAGTGGAATAAAATTCATCTACATCCATGAAAGGTCCATTCACCCTGTATTTTGCAGGAGAATGTACATCTGTCAACAATCTGTTTTTCAATTGTTCTTCTCTGGTATGACCTAACCAACCCAATGCATAACCTAAGAAATATCGTTGCATTGGAGTATAGCCGGCAATAGATTTATTCTCTTTGTATTGTGCTGTTTTCTTGAACGCTTCAATGCCTAATAAAATTCCTCCAAGGTCTGCAATATTTTCGCCCAATGTAGCTTTTCCATTGATGTGGTAACCTTTCACAGGTTCAAAAGCATTGAACTGTTGTACCATCACATCTGCTTTTTTATTAAATGAAGCTTCGTCATTTTTTGTCCACCAACTTACCAAATTTCCTTTCTCGTCAAATTGTCTGCCTTCATCATCAAAGCCATGTGTAATCTCATGTCCAATAGTGCTTGCACCGCCATAACCATATACTACAGCATCGTCAACTTCTTCATCTCTATAGCCAGGAATAGTAAAAATCCCGGCAGGCAAAACAATTTCATTGTTACTCGGATTATAATATGCATTGTAAGTTTGTGGAGTCATATCCCACTCATCCCTATCAACGGGTTTGCCCAATTTATTATATTGGTATTGATGCCACCATACATTCGCATTGATATAATTTTTTACGAAACTTTCATTGCCAATTTCCATTGCAGAAAAATCTTTCCATTTGTCGGGATAACCTACTTTGCTTTTCATAGTTGCTAACTTCCGATAAGCTTTTGTTTTGGTGCTGTCAGACATCCAGGAAAGTTTTGAGATTCTGTCTTTCAATGATTCTTTAATGGCATCAACCATTAAAGTGTATCTCTTTTTTGCAGTTTCGTTGAAAAATTCTTTTACATATAATTGCCCCAGCATTTCACCCATTAAATTTTCTTCCATTTGTATAACCCGCTTCCAGCGTGGCTTACGCACTTTTGCACCACTGAAAAGTTTGTTGAATTCAAATGCTTCTTTGCCAATTGCATCGGGTAACATACCTGAAAAATCATTCATCACATTGAAAGTTAGATAATATTTCCAGTCTTCCAATGGGGTAGAAGTTAATAAACCATTTAATGCTTTGTAAAATTCGGGCTGACCAACAATAACAGAATCTTTAGAAGTAACACCGATAGCAGGTAAATAGTTAGCCCAATTGATATTATTTGTGAGTTTACTTAATTCACTCACAGCCATTTTATTATAATTTTTATATGGGTCTCTAAGGTCTTCAATTTTACGAGATGCAGTTGCAAGTTTTATTTCTAATTGTAAAATATTTTGTGCTGCTATGGTTGCTTTTTTAGCTTCAATGCCAGATAGAGTAAGCATTTTGCTCATGTACTGCAGATATTTATTTCTGATGTTGATTGTGGTAGAATCATTTTTAAAATAATATTCTCTTTCGGGTAAACCCAATCCGCCTTGGTTTAATTGATAAGCCATAACAGCACTGTTTTTGGCATCTTGACCAACATAATCTGAGAACATAGAATTGCTTCCGGATCTTTTTAAAAACGCTACTGTTTCTATTAATGCATTTAAGTTTTGAATGTTGTTTACTTTATCTAATATGGGTTGAATTGGAGCTAATCCATCTTTCTCAATTTTTGCTGAATCCATTGCTGTCTTCCAGAAGTCGCCAATCATTTGATTGCTACTGCCTTTTTTATCTTTTATAGAAGCAGCTTGTTCGCTAATTATCCTTAATCTTTTCAAATTTTCTTCCATCACTAAATTACCAATTCCCCATGAAGATTGTTCTTCGGGTATTGGATTTTTCTTTATCCATCCGCCGTTGGCGAAATCAAAAAAGTCTGTTGCGGGATCTACTGCAGTGTCAATATTTACAGCTACTACATCGGGTTTGTTAGAAGATGTGTTTTTACAAGCAAACAATAGGGATGAAATAATTAGGAGAAAAAGTAATTTTTGCATATTGATAATTTGAATAAAAGTAATAAAAGTTTTGAATAACATTTGAAGTATAACTTTAGCAAATAAAAATTTCGCTAACTTAAAAATATCTGTTGATGAAACAAGTGCCTGTTTTATTATTGTTTGGCTTTATGAATATGATTGTATGTATCAATAATTCTAATGCACAAATTCCTGTTGCCAAAACAGGAACAATTGAAAGAATTGAAAACTTCGCATCGGCATTTGTAACAACCCGAAACATAGATGTATGGCTGCCTGAGAGCTTTAACTATCACAAAAAATATGCAGTGTTATATATGCACGATGGACAGATGTTGTATGACAGTGTTATTACATGGAATAAACAATCTTGGAATTTAGATGATGTGCTTGATAAATTATTAAAGCAGCAATTAATCAGAGACGTAATTGTGGTAGGTATTTGGAATGGAGGTGCAAAAAGGCATCAGGATTATTTTCCTCAAAAACCTTTTGAGGCTTTAACAGCAATTGAACAAGATACTGTAACAGCACAGTTGCAAAGATTAGGAAGAGTAAAAGAAAAATTTATTCCAGTGTCTGACAATTATTTAAAATTTATTGTAAAAGAATTAAAGCCACTGATAGATAAAAAATATCCAACTTATACCAATCAAAAAAACACTTTTATTGCGGGCAGTAGTATGGGCGGATTGATTTCAATGTATGCTATGTGTGAATATCCACAAGTATTTGGAGGTGCTGCGTGCATTAGTACACATTGGCCTGGGACTTTTACTTTAGCGTCAAATCCAATGCCGGATGCTTTTTTACAATATCTTAGTTCTAATTTACCATCATCAAAAAATCATAAAATTTATTTTGATTGTGGCGATCAAACATTAGATTCGATGTATCCTTCTATTCAAAAGAAAGTTGATGCATTGATGCAATCAAAAGGCTTCAACAAAAAGCATTGGCTTACAAAATTTTTCCCTGGCGAAAATCATAGCGAACAAGCATGGAACAAAAGGTTGAATATTCCAATGGAATTTTTATTGAAAAAATAATTGCATTCATTTTCCATTTTTAAATATAGAAACAAATAATCTTGAAATAATTTTCAAACGTTTAAACAACTCTGCAAGCCTAAACTTCATAAAGAAATACTACTTCTTTGCTTTTTTGTATGTTTGCCTACTAACTAATTTTTGTGCTATGCAATTTGGAATGATAGGAAGCGGAAGCTGGGCAACAGCTTTGGCAAAAATTTTAACTGACAATGGTAATACCATTCACTGGTGGATGCGCAATGCAGATAATATTACCTACATGCAAAAACGCAGGCACAATGCTCCTTATTTAAGCGGGGCTTATTTTAATCAACAACAATTGAATCTAAATGACAACCTTTCTGAGGTTGTTGAAAATAGTGAGGTATTGGTAATTGCTGTTCCTTCTGCATTTATTGAAAATGCACTAACTCAATTAGATAAAAATGCATTTAAAGGAAAAAAAATAATTTCAGCGATTAAAGGTATTTTACCAACGGATAATTTTTTATTGAATGATTATCTCGTCAAAAATTTTGGTGTTACTTTAACTGATTATTTCACTGTGTTAGGTCCTTGTCATGCAGAGGAAGTTGCTGCTGAAAAATTATCTTATTTAACATTTTCCGGTATAGATGAAAAAACTACAAAGTCTTTATCTGCTTTCTTTTCAACAGAATATATTAATACTATTGTAAATCATGATATTATTGGTGTACAATATGCAGCAGTGTTAAAAAATATTTATGCACTTGGAGCAGGTATTGCACATGGGTTGGATTACGGCGATAATTTTCAGAGTGTTTACATAGCCAATGCTGCAAGTGAAATGGCAACATTTTTAAAGCGATTGGTTTGGAGTAAAGAAACAGAAGAGGAGCAACGAACAATCAACTACAATGCAAGTGTGTATTTGGGCGATTTGTTGGTAACCTGTTATTCTTTATACAGTCGCAATAGAACATTCGGAAATATGATTGGTAAAGGATATAGCGTAAAGTCTGCACAGTTAGAACTTAATATGGTAGCTGAAGGTTATAATGCCAGCAAATGTGTGTACAAAACCAATATGTCTGTACAAGCTGAAATACCTATTGTTACTACAATTTATCAAATTTTATGGGAGCAATTACCGGCTGATGAAGGTTTTAAAATTATTGAAGGGTTGTTGGTTTAGAAGTCGGGAAATTAGGAATCTTGTGAGTATTGTGCCATATCCGCTAATGAACTACAAACTAAATAATTAAATAACTTTTTCTAAGAAGGTTCTACAAATAAATCT
This sequence comes from Chitinophagaceae bacterium, assembly GCA_947456805.1. Classification (GTDB taxonomy): domain Bacteria; phylum Bacteroidota; class Bacteroidia; order Chitinophagales; family Chitinophagaceae; genus UBA1930. The sequence goes on from CANGTN010000013.1 coordinate 44,865, forward strand.
GCCGCAATTCCATCTGCCATAAATTTCCCTTTATTGGTGAGATGTAAAAAATGATTTGTTTGCACCAATAGATTTTCATTAATAAATTTTGAGGCTTGTTGCAATAATTTATTTGTTTGTAATTCGCCAAATTGATGTTGCAGTTTTAATAAATCAATACCTTCCTTGGTACGCAAACTTGTCATTATATATTCATTTTGTTGTTGCGTTCGTGTAAGTAATTCAACTTCGAAGGGGGGAATGCCTTTTGAAATACTTTGCAGATACAAAGCATTATTTGAAACATTCCATTGTCGGCTATTGCCATTAAATGAATGTGCAGACGGCCCTAATCCGATGTACGATTTTCCTTTCCAGTAACTGCTGTTGTGTTTGCTTCTGAAATTTGGTTTTGAAAAATTACTGATCTCATATTGCTCATAACCATTGCTTTCTAACACTTCCAATAATAAATCAAAATGTCTTGCTTGCTGATCGGTGTCTACGTCACTTACTTGTTCTTTTTCAATCATTATTTGTAAAGCAGTTTTTGGTTCAATAGTAAGTGCATAACAGGAAAGATGCGGAATATTTAACGCAATTGCTTTTTCAATATTTTCAATCCATTGAGCATCAGTTAGAGTAGGTGTTCCATAAATTAAATCAATACTGATGTTTTCAAAATATTTTGTTGCAAGTAATAAACTATCAATTGCCATTGTATTATCATGAGCTCTGTTCATCCACTGCAAATCTGTTGCAGCAAAGCTTTGTACACCAATACTTAAACGGTTGATGCCTATTTTTTTCCATTGTTGCAATTTTACTTCCGTAATGTCGTCGGGATTTGCTTCGAGGGTAATTTCTATTTGCTGGTCTATTTCAAAATACTTGTGTAATGCAAGATATATATTTTCTATTTGCAGGTCTGTCAATAAACTTGGCGTTCCTCCACCAAAATAAATGGTTTCAACTTTTTCACTGATGTAATCTTTTCGAATTGCTGCTTCGCTGATAATTGCTTCTACAATTAAAGGAATATTTTTTTGCTGAGTACTGAAATGAAAATTACAATAGTTACAAGCTTGTTTGCAAAAAGGGATATGAATATAAATACCTGCCATAATTGAATAAAACTACGAATGTTTACGTGTTTATTTTGATAAGATGTTGTAATCTTGTTTATAGAATGATGGTAAAAGTAATCCGATATATTTTTCTAAGCCTTGCAATATTTTTTATTGCTGAAAATACAATTGCTCAATCGGTTATTTTAAAAGTCAAATGTGTAGATTCTACTTCAGAATGTATTTTACAAACTCAATCTTTAAAAAAGAATTTTTCTTCAATAACTGCTTGTTTATCTTATGTCAATCAATTGCCCGGAATGCTTCAATCAAAAGGATATTTGAGTGCGTCGGTTGACAGTATATGGCAAAATGATCTAGCAGTTTCAATATCATTTTTTCTTGGTAAAAAATATAATTGGAAAAATTTATTTGTTGCTACTAAAGACCGGCAATTGCTGCATCAATTGGGAATTGACAGTAATAATTTTCAACAACAACCTTTCAATCCACAAATAGTATTTCAATTACAGGAAAAGTTGCTGGATTATTTTGAAAACAACGGATTTCCATTTGCTACCATACAATTTGACAGTGTGCAATTTGCTAACACTGATGTAACAGCAAACCTAAGTATCAAACGAGGAATTTTATATAAACTGGATAGCATCCGATTGGGCGGGGATGCTAAAATTAATAAAAGCTTTTTATACCAATATTTAACATTGTCGCCCGGAAGTGCTTTTAACACTGCAAAACATCAAATAATTGATCAAAAAGTTTCGGAGTTACCCTACCTGCAACAACTACAACCGGCAACAATTTCTATGTTGGGTAATAGTTATTTAATTGATTTGTTTTTAGATAATAAGAAGAGCAATCAAGTTGATGCGATTGTTGGGTTTTTACCTGCCAATCAACAATTAGGCGGTAAACTTTTATTTACCGTTGATGCAAAAATTAATTTACAAAATGCATTTGCATCCGGAGAAACTATTGGTTTGAACTGGCAACAAATTCAGCCACAGTCTCCCCGATTACATATAAATTATCAACAACCATATATCTTCAAATCTCCACTGGGATTGGATTTCATGTTTGATTTGTATAAAAGGGATTCTTCATTTATTAATATTAATACAGCTCTTGGCCTACAATATGATTTGGGTGTAAAGCAAAAATTAAAAGTTTTGTTGCAATCCAACAGAACCAATCTTTTAGATGTTGATACCCTATCCGTAAAACTTACCAAACGATTACCAGACATTATTGATTTGAGTATTAATAATATTGGAATTGAATATGAGTTGGCAAATACAAACTATAAATTCAACCCGCAAAAAGGTAACGAGTTAAAATTTTTATTGACTGCTGGAACAAAAAATATTCGTCAGAATAATGGTATTGTTCAAATCAAAGACCCAACATTTAATTATAAAAAACTCTATGATAGCATTTCTGAAAATACTTATCAACTCAGTATCAAATTAAATGCAGCCCAATATTTTAAAATACAAAAGCAATCTGTTTTAAAATTTGGCATACAAGCAGGGTTATTACAAAGCCCAACAATTTTCAGAAATGAAATGTTTCAAATTGGCGGCTATAGGTTGTTGCGAGGATTTGATGAGGAAAGCATTTTTACAAATGGCTATGCAGTTTCTACGCTAGAGTATCGGTATTTATTGGGGATGAATTCTTATTTCGCAGCGTTTACTGATTTTGGATATAGTGATAACAGGATCACAAAAATATCCAACAATTATATTGGCGGAGGTTTAGGATTTAGCGTAGAAACCAAGCAGGGTATTTTGAATATTAGTTTTGCTGCCGGAAAACGAAATGACTTGCCTCTTAATTTACGTCAATCCAAAATCCATTTAGGTTTTGTGAGTTTGTTTTAACTCATCTTGTTCAACAACTAATAACAATAAATTCTATAAAAATATCATTGTTGTAGTTAATAGCAGATGGTAACTTGATGTTGGTTTTATTGGATATTGGATTTTAAAAAAACGGGGCTGGATTTTTATCCCGGCCCCTTTATAACAATTTTTATTTGATGGTTTGATGAAAGTTCTTTTCATAGAGTTGAACCATAAAATAACTTAACAGGCAAAGAAGTATAACAATGATTATAATCAGCTGAATCCAATCTTGTTGTTGATAAGATTTTAAGCCTTTTTGTTTTTTCTTTTTACTTGTTTTTTTAAGTAATTCTCTATTAAGTTCTTGTGTAAGTTTTGTAATATTTTTTTTATCTTGAAATGCTTGTAACCCTTCTACAGCATCATTTACAAAGGCAGAGTCTGCCATTTGCATTTCAATTTCATGCATTTCTTCAGGGGATAAATTTTCCTGTAAATATTG
>CANGTN010000014.1 GCA_947456805.1 Chitinophagaceae bacterium
CTACTACCAATCCGGGTATTGCATTAGAAGCATTGGCACTGCAGAATGATTATTATGCAAAGGATACTGAAAAAAATAAAAAAGGGTTAATTGCAAATTATTACTACAACATGGTTTATTATGCAGATAAGCAAAAAGATTATGAGAAAGCAATAGAGTTTTGTGATAAGATATTAGTGCTTATTCCTGGAGATATAGAAATGACCAATATCAGAAATACACTATCTGCCAGACAATTGAACAAAACAAATCCTCCTGCTAAACAACCAACAGGTAATAAAGGGAATAATTAGTTTTTTAAATTTAAAAAAATAGTTAAATTAATTACTTTGAATTATAATAATCAAAAAATAACTCTCCCAACAAAGGAGAGTTATTTTTTTGTATGCTTTACAATCTTATTTTTGCCACTCATATTTTCAATGCTATGAGCTACCTTTTCATTCAGCTGCTCGATACAGTTCATCAAAACAATGCAGATAATTATTTACCTATTGGGTTGCAGTTAATTTTTGCAGCGGGTTTCGTTGCTACAATGCTTGCCTTGTCTGCAATAGTTGGTCCTAAAAGGGCTACAAAAGATAAATTGGCAACTTTTACCAGCGGTATTGAAAGTCATGGAGATGCCCGTCAGCCAATGGCTATCAAATACTTTTTAGTTGCTATCTTATTTGTGTTATTCGATGTAGAAGTAATTTTCTTTTATCCTTATGCAGTCAATTTCAGAGAATTGGGTTGGAGCGGCTTTGGGGCTGTATTGATGTTTGTTGCATTCTTTTTAGTTGGGTTTGTATACATCATCAAAAAAGGGGCATTGAAGTGGGAAGACTAACAATTAATTTTTTTTAGTCAACGAAATAAAAAGTTATTTGTTCTAAGATTAGGTTTGAATTGAAATAATGAAACATTAAACAATTAACATTCAACATTTAAAAATATGCGTCCGGTACGTTTTAATATCACTCCAAAAGAAGCCAAATTAAGCGATAGCTTGATGCAAGGCGAATTACCACAAGGTCATATAGGTGAAGGTTTTTTTGCAACAAAGTTGAGTGATGTGGTAGGATTGGCTCGTAAAAATTCAATATGGCCTTTACCATTTGCAACAAGCTGTTGCGGTATTGAGTTTATGGCAACTATGGGTTCTCATTACGACTTAGCAAGATTTGGTAGCGAACGTGTTGGTTTTTCTCCACGTCAGTGCGACTTATTAATGGTAATGGGCACGATCGCAAAAAAAATGGGTCCTGTTTTGCGTCAAGTATATTTACAAATGGCAGAACCCCGTTGGGTAATTGCAGTTGGTGCTTGTGCAAGCAGCGGCGGAATTTTTGATACTTACAGCGTATTGCAAGGAATTGATCAGGTAATACCGGTGGATGTTTATGTGCCGGGTTGTCCCCCACGTCCGGAAGCAATTATTGATGGCGTTTTACGTATTCAGGATTTAGTACAAAATGAAAGTTTGAGAAGAAGAGGAAGCGAGCAATACAAAGCATTATTAAACAGCTACGGAATAGAATAGAAAACTGCAGGCAGCACAAAAAAATAAAACAATGGCTTTGACCAACGAAATAATACAACAAAAATTAACCGAAAAATTTGGCGACCAAGTCGGCAATTTTCAGGAATCTTTTGGAATGCTCACTTTTGAAGCACCGAAAGAACAGAACTTGAAAGTGTTGCAATTTTTGTATGACGATGAAACATTGCAGTTTACTTTTTTAACTGATTTGTGTGCGGTGCATTATCCCGATGATAAAGGCAGAGAATTAGCGATGGTTTACACGGTACATAACCTGAAAGCTAATATTCGTCTGCGTTTCAAGGTGTTTACAGATATTCAGACACCCGATATTTTTACTGCCTCAAAATTGTTTGAAGCAGCAAATTGGATGGAAAGAGAAACCTATGATTTTTATGGTGTAAACTTTGTTGGGCATCCAAATTTGAAAAGAATTATGAATGTAGATGAGATGGATTATTTTCCATTGAGAAAAGAATTTCCATTAGAAGACCAAACAAGAATTGATAAAGATGATGAAATGTTTGGAAGAGGTTAAAATAAAATGACAAGTTGAATGGCATACAAAAAGTACAAGTGTGCGACGCAACAACAGCAACATTGAAATAAAAAAGTTGGTAACATAAACAAAAAAATGTCAGACGTACAACACCACCATATAAAACTGCCGGAAGGCTCTATAGAAAAGCAAACTACAACGCTTAATTTAGGACCTACCCACCCTGCCACACACGGCGTATTTCAAAATATTATTGAGTTAGATGGAGAACGCATTGTAAGTGCCGAACAAACTGTAGGATATATCCACCGTGCATTTGAGAAGATTGCCGAACGCAGACCTTTGTACCAAATTACGACACTTACCGATCGGTTAAACTATTGTTCTTCGCCTATTAATAACATGGGTTGGCACATGACTTGCGAAAAATTATTGCAAGTAAAAACGCCAAAACGTGTTGATTATTTACGTGTAATTATAATGGAGTTGGCAAGGATTACCGACCACTTAATTTGTAACAGTATTGTAGGGGTTGATAGTGGCGCTTATACAGGATTTTTGTATGTAATGCAATACCGTGAATTGGCTTATGAAATATATGAAGAAGTTTGTGGTAGCCGATTAACTACCAACATGGGACGTATTGGAGGTTTTGAAAGAAATTTTACCAATGCCGCTTTTGAAAAATTAGAAAAATTTTTAGCAGAGTTTCCTAATGTTTGGAAAGAATTTGAAAACTTATTTTCAAGAAATAGGATTTTTATGGAACGCTTAATTGGCACTGGTGCAATTAGTGCTGAAAGGGCTTTGAACTATGGCTTTACGGGTCCTAACTTGCGTGCTGCAGGTGTCGATTATGATGTACGAGTACATCAGCCTTACAGCAGTTATGAAGATTTTGATTTTGTGGTTCCTGTAGGAAATACCGGAGATAATTACGACCGCTTTTTGGTGCGTGGAAAAGAAGTATGGGAATCATTATCTATTATCAACCAGGCATACCAAAAAGTACAGGCATTTAAAGGTGCCGAAGCTGAAGTATATCATGCTGATGTTCCTGAGTATTATTTGCCGGAAAAGAAAGACGTTTATACTAAAATGGAAGCATTGATTTGGCACTTTAAAATTATCATGGGTGAAATTGAAATGCCAAAAGGTGAAGTATATCATAGCGTAGAGGGAGCAAATGGAGAGTTAGGATTTTATTTAATCAGTGATGGCGGAAGAGCCCCTTACCGCTTACATTTCAGAAGACCAAGTTTCATTTATTACCAAGCATACAGCGAGTTAACAAAGGATGCAATGTTGAGCGATGCTATTATGACTATGAGTAGTTTGAATCTGATAGCAGGCGAATTGGATGGCTAAAAAATATTTGAAAAAGTAAAAAACAAATCGGTTCACTTTTCACTTTTGATGGATTATGATACAATTTAACGAACAACAAATGGCAGAGTTTAATAGACTGGTAGCACGTTACCCCGAAGGGAAACAGAAAAGTGCGTTACTACCTGCTTTGCATTTGGCACAAGATACTTTTGGTGGCTGGTTGAGCAGTGAGACAATGGATTATGTTGCTTCATTACTGAAAATAGAACCTATTGAAGTATATGAAGTAGCTACATTTTACAGTATGTACAATTTAAAACCAGTAGGTAAATATTTGTTTGAAGTTTGTCAAACTGGTCCTTGTATGTTAAATGGCAGCGACAATATTATTGATTATATCAAAGAAACATTGGGTATAAAAGTTGGTGAAACAACAGCCGATGGAATGTTTACTTTGAAAACAGTAGAATGTTTGGGAGCTTGTGGTTATGCACCAATGATGCAGATGGGCAAAACGTATCGTGAACATTTGACAAAAGAAAAAGTAGATGCAATTATTGCTGAATGCAGAAACAATGCTGTTGTAAATAATTAACATGAAGAAAATAATTTTTACATGCGTTTTAATGTTTTTAGCAATGGTTTCTTTTGCGCAAACACAAGCTGAAAAGCAAGTTACAGAAGCAGTTTTGGCTGTTCATAAAGCGATTTTTGTACATAAAGACAGCCTTGCATTAGAATCATTATTTGCACCTCAAATAACATACGGACATTCGGGTGGTAAAGTTGAAAACAGAAAAGAAACGATTGATAATGTAAGCCAGAACAAATCAACCTACACCAATATTGAAGCAAAAGTATTGTCTGTAAATGTTCAGGGAAATACAGCCGCAAGCAGGTATTTATTATTAGGCACAGAAACAAAACCTGATGGTAAGTCAACCGAGTTGAAATTGAATATTTTGCAGGTTTGGATAAAAGAAAAGAAGGATTGGAAATTAATGGCAAGACAAGCAGTTAAAGTAAGTTAAGATGAAATTGTACTTGCTTATTATAACTGTTACTGTAAGTTCTTTGGTTATTGGTCAGGACACAACCGGATTAAAAAAAGTAACTGTTTTATTAAATGAAGCATTGCTGAAAAAAGATTCGAGTGTATTAATGCAATTGCTCGATAACAATGTAAGTTATGGGCATAGTAATGGTTGGATACAAAGTAAAAGCGATGTGGTACAAGATTTTTCTTCGGGTAAAATTTCTTACAACAAAATGGAAGTTTCTGATGAAAAATTTCTAATGCAAAAACAAGCAGTTGCTATTAGGAATGTTACTACTGTAGAAGGAATAGTGAGTGGCAATGTTTTTAAAATGAGTTTGCAAGTGTTGCAAGTTTGGAAAAGAATAAAAGGTAAGTGGGTATTGATTGCAAGACAAAGTGTGAAGTTGAGTTGAGGAATAAAGATTAGAATCTTGAAGTGTGCGGCGCAACAACTGTGAGATTGAAAAACAAAAGCTGGAAACAAAAGAATTAGCAGACTGGCTAATTAGCAAATAATAAATATGGGCAGAAAATTATTATTAGAAAAAGCACATGTAGAAAACATCAGATTGTATGATGTATATCGCCGTGAAGGTGGCTACCGTAGTGTAGAAAAGGCTTTGAAAACAATGGCACCCGATGCTGTAACTGAAGAAGTGAAGAAGAGTGGCTTGCGTGGCAGAGGTGGTGCAGGATTTCCGGCAGGAATGAAATGGAGTTTTTTGGCGAAGCCTGAAGGAGTGCCTCGTTATTTGGTTGTGAATGCGGATGAAAGTGAGCCGGGAACTTTTAAAGACAGGTATTTGATGGAGTTTCTTCCGCATTTATTGATTGAAGGAATGATTGTGAGTTCGTATGCATTGGGCAGCAATAATTCTTATATATACATCCGTGGAGAATATGCCTGGATTGTAGATATTTTGGAACAGGCAATTACAGAAGCCAAGCAAAATGGCTGGCTGGGAAAAAATATTTTGGGTAGTGGTTTTGATTGCGATATACATGTACAACGTGGTGCAGGTGCTTATATATGTGGTGAAGAAACTGCATTGATTGAAAGCTTGGAAGGTAAACGTGGCAATCCAAGAATTAAGCCGCCATTTCCTGCTGTGAAAGGTGTTTGGGGTTGTCCAACGGTGGTAAACAATGTAGAAACAATTGCAGCTGTTGTACCAATTATAAATGAAGGTGGTGATGAATATGCAAAAATTGGTGTTGGAAAAAGTACAGGAACAAAATTAATCAGCGCATGTGGCAATATCAATAAACCTGGTGTGTATGAGATTGACATGACTATTAGCGTGGAAGATTTTATTTACAGCGATGAATGGTGTGGTGGTATAGCGAATGGCAAAAAATTAAAAGCGTGTATTCCGGGGGGGTCTTCGGTACCTATTTTGCCTGCTAATTTATTATTGAAAACAGCCAAAGGCGAAACCCGTTATATGAATTATGAAAGTTTGAGTGATGGTGGTTTTGCATCTGGTTCAATGATGGGTTCGGGTGGATTTATCGTGTTGGATGAAGACCAGTGTATTGTTCGAAATACGTATTCATTGGCAAGATTTTATCGTCATGAAAGTTGCGGACAATGTTCCCCGTGCAGAGAAGGAACAGGCTGGATGGAAAAAATATTGTGGCGTTTAGAAAATGGAGAAGGCAAGATGAGTGATATTGATTTGTTGTGGGATATTCAGCGCAAGATAGAAGGGAATACGATTTGTCCGTTAGGAGATGCAGCAGCATGGCCTGTTGCAGCAGCTATCAGACATTTCAGAGATGAGTTTGAGTGGCATGTAAGTCATGCACAAGAAGCACAAATTAGAAATTTTGGTTTGGGGCATTATGCAGATGAAATACATGTGCCGGTAAGTGCTTAAGTTTTTTTGTTTCACGCAAAGAAGCAACGATAGCAAAGGTCGCAACGTAATGCTTCATTTAGTGAAAACAAAATTTGTAAAGAAATTACTAAATGGAAAAACGAGAAAATGAATTATCGAAATTGGTTTTAGATATTTGTTTTCGTATTCATCGTTTGTATGGTCCTGGATTATTTGAAAGTGTTTATGAAGAAGTGTTTTGTTATGAATTTGATAAAGAAGGAATACAATATGAAAGACAGAAATCAATTCCTTTGATTCATGAGAAGATAAAATTGGAGGCTGGTTTCAGAGCTGATTTGATTATTGAAAATACATTGTTGGTAGAGTTTAAAAGTATAGAGCAATTGGCTGAAGTTCATTATAAGCAGGTTCAAACATATTTAAAATTGACAAACATTAAACTTGGGTTATTAATCAATTTTAATACTGTTCTTCTGAAAGATGGAATTCACAGAATTGCAAATGGGTTATAAAAATTTATATCATTGCGTTCGTGGCTTACTTTGCCTCGTTGCGTGAAAAATATAGTGTGAAACAAAAATATGAGTGAACAATTATTCAAAGTAACAATCGACAACATTACGGTAGAAGTACCTGCTGGTACAACTATATTAAATGCTGCTCGTCAAATAGGAGGTGAAGTTGCTCCTCCGGCAATGTGCTATTACAGTAAGCTGGAAGGCAGTGGTGGCAAGTGTCGTACGTGTTTGGTAGAAGTAAGCAAAGGTTCTGAGAAAGATCCAAGGCCAATGCCTAAGCTTGTTGCAAGTTGTCGTACAACCGTTATGGATGGCATGGAAGTAAAAAATATTACTTCGCCAAAAGTATTGGATGCAAGAGCCGGTGTGGTAGAATTTTTGTTGATTAACCATCCGTTGGATTGCCCTGTTTGTGACCAAGCCGGCGAATGTCATTTGCAGGATTTAAGCTATGAACATGGCAAAGAAGAAACTCGTTATGAGTTTCAAAGAAGAACATTCCCAAAAGTAGATTTAGGCGATAAAATTCAATTGCACATGACTCGTTGCATCATGTGTTTCAGATGCGTATTTACTGCAGATCAGTTGACTGAAAAACGTGAACATGGTATTTTAGACAGAGGCGATCATGCACAGATTGCAACATTTATACAAAAGAATTTACACAATGAGTTTATAGGAAATGTTATTGATGTTTGTCCTGTTGGCGCCTTAACCGATAAAACTTTCCGTTTTAAAAACAGGGTTTGGTTTACCAAGCCCGTAGATGCACACCGTGATTGCGAAAACTGTTGTGGCGAAGCACAATTGTGGATGAGAGGCGATGAAGTATTCAGAGTTACTGCACGCAAAGATGAATGGGGTGAAGTGAAAGAAGCAAGCAATGGTAAAACAGGCTGGATTTGTAACTCTTGCCGCTTTGATAAAAAGGAAGCCAAAGATTGGGTGATTGATGGTCCAAGTAAAATCAACAGACACTCAGTAATTTCTCAAGGTCATTATGTGGGTTTGCAAAAACCAACAGAAACATTGCCAAATGTATTACATGGAAGACAACCGAAATTATTAATGGACATTCATAGTGTGAGTGAAGTGAATAAACAAAATATTGAATTGAGTGCATTAGACAGACCGGCACACTCAACAGATTTTAAATAAAAAATTAATTACAATAAGTAATGACTTTATTATCGTTAAATATTGATTGGATTTTGTTAATTGAAAAATTGGTATTGATTGCCATTGTGGTTTTTGCAAGCTTGGGCATTGCGTTGTATACCACTTTTGGAGAAAGAAAAGTAGCTGCTATTTTGCAAGACAGGCCAGGACCCAATCGTGCTGGACCTTTTGGCTTGTTGCAACCACTTGCAGATGGCGTAAAAATGTTTACGAAGGAAGATATCATTCCTAATTCTGCGAATAAATGGTTGTTTATTTTAGGTCCCGGATTGGCAATGACTGCTTCATTAATGAGCTGTGCAGTAATACCTTGGGGCGGAACAATTGAATTATTTGATAGAACAATTAGCTTACAAATTGCAGATATTAATATTGGCATCTTATACATTTTTGCTGTAGTAAGTTTGGGTGTATATGGTATTATGATTGGCGGTTGGGCAAGTAACAATAAGTTTTCATTGATGGCTGCATTGCGTGGTGCAAGTCAGGCAATCAGCTACGAATTGGCCATGGGCTTGAGTTTGATTGCTGTGTTGATGTTATCAGGTTCGTTGTCATTGGGTGATATTGTAAAGCAACAACAAGCAGGTTGGTGGAATATTGTATATCAGCCTTTAGGGTTTTTGATTTTCTTTATTTGTGCTTTGGCAGAATGTAACAGAACGCCATTTGATTTGCCTGAAGCAGAAAATGAATTGAACTTTGGTTACCATCAGGAATATTCTTCGATGAAGTTGGGTTTTTATTTGTTTGCCGAATACATCAACATGATTATGAGTAGTGCGGTAATGGCAAGTTTGTATTTTGGCGGATACGATATCCCTTTTGTAAATGATGCTGAATTACAAACACATTTGGGCAATTGGGTAGCATTGTTTCAGGTAGGAACATTGCTCATTAAAATTGTGTTTTTTATTTTCTTGTTTATGTGGATACGTTGGACGATACCAAGATTCAGGTATGACCAATTGATGAACCTTGGCTGGAAAACCATGATACCATTGGCTTTGGTGAATATGCTGATTACAGGTGCTTTGGTATTATTGAAGATGAATAACTGGCATTTTTAATTGTTTGTTCAAAATTGCGAATGGAATATTTTGCGTTTTTTGATTAACAAACAATAAAGCGTACAAGTGTGCGACGCAACAGGTGCTGAATAAAGTTGTATAGTTGGGAACAAAAAATATATTTGCAAACAAATTAAAATAATCTCTTGTAAAGAGTACAAATATGGAGGCATTAACATCAAGGGCAAAAGCGGTAGACAGAAAACCCATGACATTCCTGGAGCGGTTGTATTTATGGAATATTCTGAAAGGGATGATCATTACGTTTAGCCATATTTTTAAGAAAAAACCTACGATTCAATATCCTGAAGTAAAACGACCCTTTAGTCCGGTGTTTAGAGGTTTGCATGTTTTAAACAGAGATGAGGAAGGGCGTGAAAGGTGCACTGCATGTGGTTTGTGTGCTGTTGCTTGTCCGGCAGAAGCTATTACAATGGAAGCTGCTGAAAGATTACCGGGAGAAGAAAATTTGTATCGTGAAGAAAAGTATGCAGCAAAATATGAAATCAATATGTTGCGTTGCATTTTCTGTGGTTTGTGCGAAGAGGCTTGTCCGAAAGATGCCATTTATTTAAGTGAAACTTTTGCTCCGGCAAATTTCAATAGAAAAGGTTTTGTATATGGAAAGGATAATTTATTAATTCCGAATCCAACAACACAACCTGAAGCAACAGCGAAAGCAAAAGGTTTGAATTAATATATTAGCTAAAAGATTAGATTGATAAAATGAACATAACACAAATACTTTTTTGGTTTTTAAGTGTGCTGGCATTGGTAAGTGCATTAATGGTTTTGTTGAGCAAAAATCCTGTGCATAGTGTATTGTGGCTGATTGTAGTTTTCTTTGCTATCTCAGGTCATTACATTTTATTGAATGCACAGTTTTTGGCTATTGTAAATTTAATTGTATATGCAGGCGCTATCATGGTATTGTTTCTCTTTGTAATTATGTTGATGAATTTAAGTGCAGACACTGAGCCGCAAAAAAATGTATGGATGAAACTGGCGGGTACAATTGCCGGTGGTTGTTTTTTAATAAGTGCTTGCAATGTTATTTATAATGCACAAAATGTTTCTAAAGAAATTGCTGCTAAAACGGCTTTGTTAAATCAGGGAAATATTGGGTTGATTGGGAACTTGGGAAAAGTGTTGTTTAAAGATTATGTGGTTCCTTTTGAAATCAGCAGTGTGTTGTTTTTAAGTGCAATAGTTGGTGCCGTTGTAATTGGGAAAAAAGAAAAAAATAAAGTCTAATTTTTTAAGACTGAATGATTAAATAAAATTGAATTATGCCAATACAGTATTATATCTATTTATCACTTGCCTTATTTAGCATCGGAATTGTGGGCGTGTTGGTGCGTCGCAATGCAATCATTGTTTTTATGTGCATAGAGTTGATGCTGAATGCGGTTAATTTGTTGTTGCTAGCATTTAGCAAAATGCATTACAACACCGCTCTTCTAACCAATAAAGAAACAACAGCCGGCACAGAAGGGCAGTTATTTGTATTTTTTATTATGGTAGTTGCAGCGGCAGAAGTGAGTGTAGGATTGGCAATTATAGTGATGATGTATAGAAACATACATTCGGTAGATGTTAACTTTTTAAATCGGTTGAAGAATTAGTTTTTTAGTTATATAGTTTAGGAGTTTATAGTTTAAGAGGTTGAAAGGGTTGAAGAAGTTGAAAGAGTTGAAAGAGAGAGAGACAATCTGTTTTTAGAAAATAAATTGATTTATTGAAGGATAAAAAATATTCCTTGTTATTGTAAAACACCATGTTTTTGTAACAGGAAAATGAAGATAATAATATGAATAAACTTGTTTACCTCGTTCCGCTTTTTCCATTGATTGGTTTTTTGATCAATGGTTTGGGTCGTAAGTCTTTATCAAAATCATTGATTGGCATTATTGGCAGTGCAGCTATTCTGGCTTCTTTTGTAGTAAGTGTTTTCTTGTTTATAGATGTAAAAGCCCACGGCGCTAGTGTTGTAACGGCTTTTAATTTTATTAATATAGATACTTTTAAAATTGGATTTGCTTTTCAGGTAGATCAATTGTCCTCTCTGTTCTTACTAATCATTACAGGAATTGGTTTTTTAATCCATGTATATTCTACTGCTTACATGCATGAAGAAAAATCAGAACATTTTGCTAGATATTTTGCCTATCTAAATTTATTCGTGTTTAGTATGTTGTTGCTGGTATTGGGTGCCAATTACGTAATCATGTTTATCGGCTGGGAAGGAGTTGGATTGTGTTCTTATCTATTAATTGGATTTTGGTTTAAAAACAATAATTACAATTATGCTGCTAAAAAAGCATTTGTAATGAACAGAATTGGAGACTTAGGATTTTTATTAGCGGTGTTTTGGTTAATTGCAAAATTGGGTACAGTAAATTATGCTGATGTTTTTGCTGCCGCTAACATTTTATCAAAATTTGATGTTACGGCAATTACACTTTTGCTTTTTGTAGGAGCAATGGGTAAGTCTGCACAAATACCTTTGTACACTTGGTTACCCGATGCAATGGCAGGTCCTACGCCGGTTTCGGCATTGATACATGCTGCAACAATGGTTACTGCTGGTATTTATATGATTGCCCGAAGTAACGTGTTGTATAGTATGAGTGAAGTAACAATGAACTTGGTTGCAATTATTGGTTTGGCAACAGCTTTGTTAAGTGCTACCATTGCTATTAAACAAAATGATATTAAAAAAGTATTGGCTTACTCAACAGTAAGTCAGTTGGGTTATATGTTTTTAGGCTTGGGCGTTGGAGCTTATACCGGTGCTGTATTTCATGTAATGACACACGCATTTTTCAAAGCATTATTGTTCTTAGGTGCTGGTTCTGTTATACATGCAATGCATCATGAACAAGATATCAGAAATATGGGTGGATTGAAGAAGAAATTACCCATTACACATGCAACATTTTTATTGGGTTGTATTGCAATTGCAGGGATTCCGCCATTCAGTGGTTTCTTTTCTAAAGATGAAATATTGGCTGCAGCTTATGCACACAATCCAATCTATTGGGGCTTAGGCGTTGCAGGTGCTGCTATGACTGCATTCTACATGTTTAGATTATATGCAACCACATTTTTAGGAACATTCAGAGGCACACACGATCAGGAGCATCATTTACATGAATCTCCGAAAGCAATGACAATTCCACTAATCATTCTTTCTATTTTAAGTGTTCTTGGCGGATTGGTTGGGATTCCTGAAATATTAGGTGGTCATCACGAATTGCATCAATATTTATCTAAAGTTTTAATCAGTGAAAAGGCACATCATATAGAACATTCAACAGAATATATGCTGATGGCTATTTCTGTTGCAATAGCTGCATTAGCTGTAATTTTTGCAATCGTTCATTTCAGTAAAAAACCTGAATTAAAAGATGCAACAGGCATTGCAAAAGCAATGGAAAACAAATGGTATATAGATGAATTGTATGATGCTGTGATTGTTCGTCCGTTAGAAGCCGTTGCAGTTTTCTTAAAAAATATTATTGAAAAAAGTGGCATTGACGCATTTGTAAATGGTGTTGGGAAATTTGTTAATTACAGTTCCCGACAACTAAGATTGGTGCAAAGCGGACAGGTAGGAAATTGTATCTTGATAATGGTATTGTCTATTGTAATATTTATTTTATTATGGTTTTACGATATCAGTATCATCAGGTTGGTAGATAAATTTTTTTAATCAAGTATCAGGCATAAATTATTATGATCCCTTTATCACTCATATTGCTCCCATTTGTTGCAGGTATATTGTCTTTTTTTGTTAAAAGCGATAATGGCAGCAAACAATTGGCTTTATTTTTTTCTATTGCAACATTAGCTGTAATGCTGCTCGGACTTTGTGTCTTCAATCAAAGTGCCTATCATCATTTTGATGTGAGTTGGCTAGTGTCATTGGGCAGCAGATTTACAATTGGCTTAGATGGTATGGGAAAAATGTTGTGTTTATTAACTGCAATTTCTTTTCCAATAATTATCGCGGCTACATACAACAACAAATATAAATCGACCAATAATTTCTATGCGTTGTTATTGCTAACACAAGCAGGATTAATGGGAGTTTTTGTTGCAATGGACGGTTTGTTGTTTTATTTTTTTTGGGAACTTGCTTTAATACCCGTGTACTTTTTATGTAGTCAGTGGGGTGGGGAAAAGCGTATTGCAGTTACTTTTAAATTCTTCATTTATACTTTCATTGGCTCATTATTAATGCTGGTTGGATTGTTGTTTTTATATTACAAAACGCCACAACATTCTTTTGCAATTAAAGATTTGTACAACTTACACTTAGCAGCATCAGAACAAAATTTTGCTTTCTGGTTATTCTTTATTGCCTTCGCAATTAAGATGCCTATTTTCCCTTTTCATACCTGGCAGCCCGATGCATACGAGCAATCTCCAACCGCTGTAACAATGGTTTTGAGTGGTATTATGGTTAAAATGGGCATATTTGCAGTATTGCGTTGGTTGATTCCAATTTTTCCAGATGCAGCTGCTAAATACGGCCAATTAATTATCATTTTATCGATTATAGGAATTGTTTATGCATCATTAATTGCCATCAAACAAGATGATGTAAAAAGATTGATCGCTTATTCATCTATCGCTCATATTGGTTTAATGTGTGCGGCAATTTTTACTATGAATTCCATTGGCTTGAAAGGCGTGATGTTGCAAATGTTTAGTCATGGTGTAAATGTAATTGGCTTATGGATTATTGCTGATGCAATCGAGCAACAATTGGGCACTCGTAAATTTAGTGAATTGGGTGGTCTTGCTCAAAAGGCACCAACCCTAGCAATACTATTAGTAGTATTGGCTTTTGCAAATATTGCATTACCACTTACCAATGCATTTATCGGTGAGTTTTTAATGTTCAATGGCTTGTTCCAATACAATGTTTATTTTGCTGCAATAGCAGGAGTAGGAATTATTTTGGCTGCAGTTTATACTTTAAATATGGTTCAGAAAGTACTGTATGGTAATACAACAACGATTACTGAAAATGCTGTTGAAATTAGCGGCAACGTCAAGTGGATGTTAGCAATTATAACAATTATGATTATTGTTTTTGGGGTGTATCCTCAACCAATGATTGACTTAACAAAAGACACAGTTCAGGCTTTAATAAAATAATTTTAAATAGAAGCCCTTCGGGGTTTGGTTTACTATGAATGCAATTATATTTTCTGCTTTATTAGGTGTGGTAATGATGTTCTCGGGCATTCTTACTACCAATAAACAAGCTATCAAAAACATAGCTTTAGTTTGTCTTACATTGTTGTTGGTTGCCAATCTTGCCAATCACTACGAATGGTATTCTATTAAGATTGATACCAAACAAATGTTTTCATTTAGTAAGTATGGTTATTTCTTTAACACCATTGCTATTACCGCCACATTATTGTATGTATTTGTTAGTGGCGATGATATTGTAAAAGTAGGCAGCTATGGTGCTGAATACTTCGCTTTAATATTTTTTGTGCTTTGTGGCGTAACAATTCTTTCGGGCTATAATAATTTGTTGATGTTGTTTTTGGGAATAGAAATCATGACTATTCCGTTGTACATCCTTACTGGCTCTGACAAGAAAAATTTACATAGCAATGAAGCTGCTTTGAAATACTTTTTAATGGGTGCTTTTTCAACAGGAATCATGTTGATGGGTATTGCGTTATTGTATGGTTCAAGCGGAAACTTTGGTATTGAAACCGTGGTAAATATTACAGCAGGCACATTAATGAAAGTGCCTATTTTAGAGGTAATTGGGTTGATGTTTATATTTGTTTCTATGTTGTTTAAAGTAAGTGCTGCGCCATTTCATTTTTGGACACCCGATGTATATGACGGGGCACCAAGTGTATTTACATCGTTCATGGCAACTATTGTAAAGTCTGCTGGGTTTATTGCATTAATTACATTGTTTGCAAATAAGTCAGAAGAGTTAGGAAAATTGTGGAATATACTTTTAGTGATTGTTATCATTGCAACTTTATTGGTAGGAAATATTACTGCAGTGTTTCAACAAAGTGTAAAGCGGATGTTGGCTTATTCAAGTATTGCACAAGCAGGTTTTATGTTGTTTGCATTATACAGTAAAAATGATATTGCAAGAGATGGTATTCTGTTGTATACTTCTGCTTATTCATTGGCTACTATTGGAACTTTTGCCATTTTAATAAAGATGGATGACCACTCAATAAATGGATACAATGGGTTGGCAAAATCACAACCTTTATTAGCTGCTACGCAGTCAATATTTTTGTTTTCATTAGCCGGAATCCCTTTAACAGCAGGCTTCTTTGCAAAATATTTTATGTTGGCTTCCGTAATCAGAACTGGTGGTAGTGCAGCAGTTTACTTAGTAATTATTGGAGTATTATTTGCAGCAGTAAGTGTATATTATTATTTCAAAGTTATTCAAGCAATGTATTTTAAAGAGGGTAGCGCAGCTACTTCAAAAATTACTCCAAATTTTAAATTTGCTTTATTGGTGATTGCGTTCTTAATTATTTTATTTGGAGTTATGCCTGATACGTTGTTGGGATTATTTTATTTTTAATTGATAGTTCTTAAGTAAATAGATTACCTGCTTTCATGATAATTGTTTGATTTGTTTTACTGTAATATACAGTTCATCACATTTTATTATTTCATACAACAATCTCATTTACCTTTATAGTATCACTTGATGAACTTTTATTTCTATGACGATTACAGATTCATTTCAACTAGCTTTCAGAACTGTAAAAAGTAATAAGCTTCGAGCTAGTATCACTATTGCAATTATTGCTTTTGGTATTATGGCATTGATAGGCATTATCACTGCTATTGAGGCAATGAATCAAAGCCTGAAAGATAGTTTCAGCAGTATGGGTGCTAACGCTTTCAGTATTCGTTATCAGGAAGGAAATATCAGATTTGGCGGAAGAAGAAACGTTGTAAAAACTTCTCGCCATGGCACTGAAAAGAAATCCAATCTCAATAAAATTATTCGCAAAGAAGATGCAGAGTACTTCAAGGCTAATTTTAATTATCCTTCATTGGTAAGTATTTACAGAAGAGGTGGCGGAGGGATTGATTGTACTTTTGGAAACAAAAAAACAAATCCTGTTACCACCATATTTGGAGGAGATGAAAATTATTTAGAAGTAAATGGGTTTGCTATTTCTCAAGGTAGAAATTTAAACAATTTAGATATCAATAGCGGTAGAAATGTTTGTTTAATAGGAAGTAATACGGCTCAAAAATTATTTGGCGACCATCCCGAAAGATGCATTGATCAGGTAATACGGGTGAGTGGGATGCCCTATAGAGTTGTTGGTTTGTTGAAGAAAAAAGGGTCGAGTTCTTTTCTCCGTCAGGATGATATTGTTGTAACAAGTTACATTAATGCTTCAAGATTAAATACGGCTTCGAATAGTTTTTTAATTGGTATTAAAGTTAATAATGTTTTAGAAATGGATGCCGCTACAAGTGAGGCTACAAGCGTGTTTCGGGCAGTTAGAAAATTACAGCCAGTGGATGTTGATAATTTTGTAATTGAAAAAAGCGATAAGGTTGCTGAATTGTTTATTGGCTTTTTAAGCAGTATTGCAGGAAGTGCCGGGGCTATTGGACTCATTACATTAATTGGTGCAGCGATTGGATTAATGAATATTATGTTGGTAGCTGTAAACGAAAGAACAAGAGAAGTAGGGTTAATAAAAGCTATTGGCGGCAAAAGTAAAAATGTGCGTCAGCAGTTTTTATTTGAAAGTGTTATCATCAGTTTGCTAGGTGCTTTTTTTGGAATAATTCTTGGCATCGTTGTAGGAAATGCATTTGCTTCTTTTTTAAATGCAGGTTTTGTAATTCCTTGGAATTGGGTGTTTATAGGCATTATAATTTGTTCTGTAGTAGGATTAGCCGCAGGTTTGTATCCTGCAATTAAAGCTTCTAGACTAAGCCCAATTGTAGCATTGAGGCATGAATAAAATAAACGGTTTTATTTTCTCTTATAATAAATTTTCAGTTGTTCGTTAATATAATATTTCAAGTCTTCATCTGTAGTATGTTTGCGAAGCCATTGATATTTTGGACGATGCAATTGCATGAAATTTGATAATTCATCATCTTGCATTGTTGTGTATCTGCTTACCAAATATTTATTGAATCGATAGTTGATGTATTCTTCCTGTTCGAGCATTTCATATAAATTATATGCCCTTCTTTTATTCTTTTCTCTTTTACTAAAACGATCTAAGTTTATTCCAACACCTGCGCCGCTATTGGCTTTGGACAAAGTTGGTATTTTATTGCTGCCAATATCTTCTAAAAATTCTTTTCTTCTTGCAGAACTATCTTCTTTATAGCGGTTTAAAATTGCCGTTACTGTAACTTCTTTTAAACTTTTGGAAATTGATTTCAGATAAACAATCAAAGTATCTTGTTGCATTAATTTATCAGTGAGTAACAATGTATCAAAGTGATGATTGATAGATGCTACTGATAAAATTTGATTAGCGCTTATTTCAATACTGAATCTTCCTTTTGCATTACTTACCGATGTGATGCTTTTATCAATGTTTGTAATACTTGCATTCTCAATTGGCTCTTTAGATGCACTATCTAATACAAATCCCCACATCTTTTTCTTTTGTCCAAATGAAGCGAAAGAAATGATTAAAAGTGATAAAAATATTGAGTATTTACGCATTGTTATTTTTTTATAAAATTAGTAGATAAATTGATACTTATCTGAAAAAAAACAGCCAATGCAAAAAGCATTGGCTGTAATAAAAAATAGTTAGAGTTTTATTTAGGGTCTAATGCTTTTTTTATTCTGTCACTTGCATCTTGTAAATGATACTTAGTCATTTTATCTGTATTGGTTAAAGCAGCTGCATTCAATTCAGTTTGCATTGCTTTTAATTGTCCTTTTACATAAGATGTAACATCTGTATTTTTAGTATCAGCACCTATTGTCATAGTATTATTTCCCATAGTAATTGTTGTAAAACTTGGGGTTAATAATGCAATTAATTTTTCTACGTGTGCTTTTTGTAAGTTTCTTCTGTAAACATCAAATGGTTTGTTGGTGCTTAATTCACTCCAAACTGCTTTTTTAGTATCTTCCAAAAGTTCATCAAATGTGTACACATTAGCAGCACCAAAACGACTTGCACTTAATATCATTCTATTTAACCTCGCACCATCTATCAAATTATTCAGTGTATTGGTTTGTATATTTTGAACTCTTTCGTTCGCAATTGGATTATTGATTTTATTTAAAATAGTTTTATCCAATAACCAAGTAGGAGTTTGTAAAACATTGTTCGTTAAAAAACCAAATGCTTCTTTTTGTGTTGCTTTATTTACAGATTCAAAAACATCACCTTCTTGCGTTGAGCTTTTGTATGTTTCATATGTACCGCCAATATTACGTAATACGTGGTTTACATATCTGTTGAATTGACCAACCAATTGTCCATATACCTCTTCTAAATTAGTGTAGGTATTATCGCCTTCTTCTTTTGTCCACTCGGGTAAACCAATAATAATGCGCTTCAAGTTTTTAATACCATATTCGCTTGCTTTCATTGCATTATCACTTAAATCTTCGCTCTGTGTACGAGGATCTGTTGAATTACCAAATTCATAAGTACCAAACCATCTGCGAGGGTTTTCATTTATGGCACTTACAATTAATTTATCACTTGCAACATATTGTTCTTCATCAGTTGTTCCTGGAATATATCCATAACCCCATCTGATTGCCCAATCATCATAGTCGCCAATGCGCGGGAATAGCCCTTTTTCAGAAATATTATCTTCAGGTTGTGCAACGTAGTTAAAACGTGCATAATCCATGATAGAAGCTGTATGACCGTTTGCTTCTACCCATGCTTTGTCTCTTAATTTTTCAACAGGAGTTTTGCTGCTATTACCCATATTGTGCATTAAGCCTAAGGTATGTCCTACTTCATGAGATGAAACGAAACGAATTAATTGTCCCATTAAATCATCATCAAATTTCATTTTTCTTGCACGAGGATTCACTGCTGCAGTTTGAATCATAAACCAATCGTGTACCAATTTCATTACATTGTGATACCAACCAATATGGCTTTCTAAAATTTCACCGCTGCGAGGATCATGAACATTAGGCCCATATGCATTCTCAATATCAGAAGCAAAGTATCTTATTACAGAATATCTTGCATCTTCTAAGCTCATTGTTGAATCATTTTCAGGCCATTCTTTTCCCATAATAGCATTTTTGAAACCGGCTTTTTCAAATGATTTTTGCCAATCGTTCACTCCAGCAATCAAATAACTTCTCCATTTGCGGGGAGTTGCAGGATCAATGTAATAAACGATAGGTTTGATAGGTTCAACCAATTCGCCACTTTTCCATTTTTCGATATCAGCGGGCTTAGGTTCCAATCTCCAGCGAACTGCAAAAGTTTTATTTTCAACACGTTGTTGGTTGTCGCCAAATACTACATAGTCATCCTGAAAAAAACCAACTCTTTTATCCCAAAGCCTTTGTGCCATTGGCTTTTTAGGCAATATAATAAATGAAGTGTTCATTTCTAAAGTAATTGCACCCGCATCACTTGCAGCAGGGAAACTAGCACCTCCCTGACCACCACCGAATGGACTTGGTGAAGCCGGTGCTGTATTAAATGTTTTAACAGTTTTTACTTCAGTATTGGTTGGAAAAGTATTGATTGTTTGTACAAAACTTCTATCACTCGCCAACGTACTGAGATTAAATCTTCTTTTGATATTTGGGTTGATACTTACAATTTGATTATCACCTTTGAAAAAATCTGTAACATCAAGAATGGTACTTGTAGAATCTTTGCCAAATGCTTTGATATCAAATGCTGCAGCAATTGTGTTTACATAAGAATTGCTCACTGCTTTATAAATTTCCTGCGTTGAATCTGCTGTACTGATTAATGTAATTGTTCTAATAAAAATAGTGTTGTTAGGACCTTTTTCAAATTTCAAAGTTTGTCGGTTGGCAATTTCACCACCATAAATACCAGCACCACCCGGTACTTTACTATAACGAGTCACAGCCATGATTTCATAATTCATTAAAGAGTCAGGAATTTCAAAGTAAAACTTTTCTTCAACTTTATGAACAGTAAATAACCCTTTTTTAGTTACTGCTTTTTCGGTAATGACTTCTTTGTAAGGCTTTGGACCTGATTTTGCAGCTGCGCCAAAACCACCACCTGTAGGAGGCGTAGTGCCCGAAGCAGTTCTTTCAATAACTGGGGTAGGCCTGTTTTGTGCAAAAGCCATTGTGCTTGCTAATAAACTAGCAGCAAAAAAAATTCTTTTCATATTGGTTAATGAGGTTTGATTAATTTCTAAAGATAAGTAGCTAGGATGTTTTGCAAATAGATTTTTAAATTTTATTACACAAACGGCAAAAAATAATTGTTAATTGATAATATTTCTTTTCTAAAATTTTGTTCGTATTTGTATTTGCAATTATCTTACGTGCTCAAAATAACTACGTAAAAAATTTATTGAAATTGCTTGCTAACAAATAGATAGTTTGAAATAAAAAATCTATTTATCACAAGTTTTATTTTTTTTATTATTTTTTTATGTAGAATTGCGAAATATTTAATCATACACAAAAAGTAATTTCAAAAACTAAAAATCAATTCAATCATGGCTGACGTTAAACCAACTGCAAGTGCTGTAAAAGCAAACACATCAGTTCAACATCAAAAGAGTAGTAATTCAATTTCATGGATTGCACCTTTGTCCTGCGTTATTTTAGGGTATATTATTTGGAGATTTGTGCTGGGTGCTTCTAGCAACTTTACCCAACCTGACACTACAAGTTTGTTTTGGCCACAACACAAAGGGCTTAAACCTGATGCAGGTTTTGCTAAAATGTATGAAGGTGGAATTATTGTACCTATTTTAATTGGTTGTTTTTTAACTGTATTGACTTTTGTAGTTGAAAGATTTATGACAGTTAAGCGTGCAACAGGTGCAGGCAATATCGGTGAGTTTATCCGTAAAATTCAATACCATCTTGCAAATAAAGAAGTTGACAAAGCAATTGCTGAGTGTGACAAGCAACAAGGAAGTGTTGGTAATGTAATGAAATCTGGTTTGCGTACTTACAAAGATATGATTACAAATACTGAACTTACTACAGAACAAAAAGTATTGAACATTCAAAAATCTGTAGAAGAAACAACTGCATTGGAATTGCCTATGTTAGAAAAGAATTTAGTGTTCTTATCTACTATTGCATCTGTAGCAACTTTATTAGGATTGTTGGGTACAGTATTAGGTATGATTAAATCATTCTCTGCATTAGGAGATGAAGGTGGTGGTGAAGCTGCAAAAGAATTATCAAAAGGTATTTCTGAGGCTTTGTTTAATACTGCATTAGGTATTGGTACATCTGCGATTGCCATTATTTTCTATAACATGTTTACAACTAAAATTGATTCTGTAACACACGGTATTGACGAGTCTGGGTTCACATTAACTCAAAGCTTTGCGGCTAATTACAGATAGTCATCTGGGTTGTTTATGGAATAAGCACAATTGTGCATCTATGTTTGTGAAACGAAAAAAAATTAAACAATGGGAAGACCTAAGATTGCCCGGAAAAGTACCAATATAGATATGACGGCTATGTGCGACGTAGCTTTCTTGTTACTTTCATTTTTTATATTGACTACAAAATTTAAACCGGCAGAAGCGATTACTGTAGTTACACCAAACTCAGTATCGTCTAAACCTGCTCCAGAAAAAGATTTTGTCTTAGTCACAATAGATAAAGATGGTAAAGTATTTTTCTCTATGGATGATGAAAATAAAAAAGCATTCATTGCAGAATCAATCAACAACACTAAAAATTTGGGACTAAATGTAAATGCTTTCAAGAAAGCAGGTTTCATTGGTGCTCCATTCAGTCAATTGTCACAATTTCTTGCAATTCCTGAAGACCAAAGAAAGGGTGCAGCTTTACCGGGTATTCCTTGTAAAGACAGCGCTAATAATGAAATGGTAGAATGGTTTCGTCTAGTTAAATCTGCATATGGAGGACAAAAAGTGAACTTGTTGCTGAAAGGTGATAATAGTTCAAAATATCCAGCATTTAAAAATGTAGTAGCAGCTTTGAAAAAGAACGAACTTTTCAAATTCCAAATGGTAACCAATCCTGAAAGTGCACCTACTGGAAGTGAATTGTACAAAAAGCAAATGAGTGGAGAAAAGAGCAATTAATAAAAATATTTAATAAAAAATTAAAATTTAGTAAGCTATGGCAGAAATGGATACTTCGGGCGGTGGTGGCCATAAAAAAGGTCCCGGCGTTAAGAAAGCCAAGAAATTATCTACAAGGGTAGATCTTACTCCGATGGTGGATTTAGGTTTCTTGCTCATTACCTTTTTTATTTTCACAACTACTATGAGTCAGCCTACAGCATTGAATCTTTATTTACCTAAAGATACTGATAAGCCGGAAGAGCAAAATAAGGCTAAAGAAAGTGGTGCTTTTACTATTTTATTAGGAAAAGACAATCACGTGTTTTATTATGAAGGTATATTGGATAACTCCAATGCTTCAACAAATTTCAAATCTGCCAATTTTGGTAGTGGAGATGATGGTATAAGATCAGCGATTTTGAAAAAGAAATCAAGTACCAATCCTCAGGATTTTGTTGTTGTAATAAAACCAAGTGATGATTGTGAATATAAAAATGTAGTTGATATTTTAGATGAAATGGCTATTAATGTGGTAAAAAGATATGCATTGGTAGACATTTCAGATATTGAAGTTCAATTAATCAATGCGACTGAGGCATCTGCACCAAAATAATTGTATAAATTTTATTTATGAAGATTAAGCCGAGTAGCATCTTATTAAAAAATCACAGAAATCATGGAAATAAATAAAATATTAACTGCCGATATTCTTGATATCATCTTCGAAGGAAGGAACAAAGAATATGGTGCGTATGAATTGAGAAAAACTTATAACACACGTATAACAAGAGCTTTAATTATCACTTTTGTTGTTTGTTTGTTGTTTGTGATTGGTTCATTTATAGCTAATTCTACTAAGAAGAAAGCAGCTCAAATAATGGTACAGGATGTTTCTCTTGAAAACATGAAGCAAGAGGAAAAAAAGCCTGAACCACCACCACCGCCGCCACCACCAAAGCAAGAACCGCCTAAAGTGGAAATGGCAAAATTTACACCTCCGAAAATTGTAAAAGATGAGGAAGTAAAAGAAGAAGAAAAGCCACCTGAAGTTGAGAAGTTGGAAGAAGCAGCGATTGGTACAAAAAACCAGGAAGGTATTAAAGATGAAGGTATTGTTACTCCTGTTGAACCTACAGGTACTGGTAAGGTAGAAGCACCGCCTGAAGAAGATTACAACAGAGTATTTACTTCTGTTCAAATTGTTGCTGAGTTCCCAGGTGGTAGTGCGGCTTGGATGAAATACTTAGAACGTAATTTAAACAGCAACACACCAATTGATAATGGTGCCCCTGCAGGAAGATATACAGTGTATTTGAATTTCATCGTTGACAAGTCCGGAAACATCAGTGAAGTAACTGCTGAAAATGATCCGGGTTATGGCACAAAAGAAGAAGCTATCAGAGTACTTAAAAAAGGTCCGGCCTGGAAACCAGCCGTTCAAAATGGTAGAAATGTAATTTACAGACACAGACAAAGTATTACATTCCAAGTTGCGGATGAATAATATTTTTTCAATATTGAAAAATGCCTTGCAAAATAATTGCAAGGCATTTTGATTTATAGCCCTTTGCTTTACTTTATTTTCGCTTCAAAGATTACTTATGGCTAAATTAATGGGTTGGGAAGATACAATTGTAGCATTGGCTACACCTCCGGGGATTGGTGCCATTGGTGTAATCAGATTGAGTGGTAAAAATGCTATTACAATTGTAAATGAATTGTTCCCTTCAAAAAATTTATTGCAACAAGCTACACATACTTTGCACGTTGGGTTTTTAAAATCAGGGAAAGAAGTGTTGGATGAAGTTGTTGTTGCATTATACAAAAATCCAAAATCTTATACAGGAGAAGATGTTGTAGAAATCAGTTGTCATGGTTCGTCATATATTCAAGAAAAAATAGTACAAACCATCATTCAAAATGACTGCAGAATAGCAAAGCCGGGTGAATTTACACAACGAGCTTTTTTGAATGGAAAGTTAGATTTAACACAAGCCGAAGCTGTAGCAGATTTAATAGCAAGTAACACGGAAGCCAGCAGGAACGCGGCTTTACAAAATATTCGTGGTGGTTTTTCTAATATCTTGAGTGTGCTTAGAGAAGAACTGATTAAGTTTTCTGCATTGATTGAATTAGAACTTGATTTCAGTGAAGAAGATGTTGCATTTGCTGATAGAAAACAATTGAATCAATTGATTCAGAAATTACAAAGTACAACAGCAACTTTGTTACAATCATTTGGTTTGGGTAATGTGATTAAAAATGGTGTTCAGGTAGCAATCATTGGAAAACCAAATGCAGGAAAATCAACTTTACTGAATACATTACTCAACGAAAACAGAGCTATAGTAAGCGATATCGCAGGTACTACAAGAGATACTATTGAAGAGGTTTTAAATATTGATGGCATTTTATTCAGATTGATTGATACGGCCGGAATTAGAAATCAAACAACTGATGTAATTGAAAGTATTGGCGTTCAAAGAAGCTACGATACGATGGCTAAAGCTGATATTGTATTGTATTTATTTGATGTAAATACCACTACTTCAGAAGAATTGATGACTTCTAAAAATGAATTTGAATCGAAGCAAATTAAATATATTTTAGTTGGTAATAAAGTAGATGGGAAAGACAATTTATTGCATGAAAAGTATGTAAACATTCCTAATCTTTTATTTATTTCAGCTAAAGAAAACAGAGCTGTAAATAAATTGAAACAAACTCTTTTTGCCGAAGCTGTACAAGGCAATATTCATCAAGAAGCAACAGTAATTACCAATGCAAGGCATTACGAAGCCTTACAAAAATTATCTATTTCGTTGCTTGAAGTTGAACAAGGGTTAAGTAACAATATTGCAAGTGATTTAATTGCATTAGATATACGTCAGGCTTTACATTTCCTTGGTGAGATTACTGGGGAAATAACAAACGAAGATCAGTTAGATTATATTTTTAGTAAGTTCTGTATCGGAAAGTAACCGCTGGTTATTATAAAATAAATATTTAGTTTTTATACAATGTAACTTTACCAATTATCGGTTCTAAAAGGTGAAGCAGGGAAACCATTGGCATTATACAAATTGGCACTAACCGGACTATCTGCCCATGCATACCTGACTGCAATTGGATCGATCACATGTTGACTTTCAACAACCAAGGTATTACCAAAAACTGACACATCTGCCCAAAAAAACTTTTTGTCTTTTCCTGCAATAGCAATATGTGAAACTTTTGGTCCTTTAATAACTATACCGCCAGTTGCATTCTTAAATTGTAAAAGAATTCTATTTTTATCAATTGTTTGTTTTATTAAAGTTGGTCCTTCGGATTCTTTTTTGATTGTATGATAAACTTTCTCTAATGCACAATCAGAAAGCCTATCGCCAATCTCTTTTTTTTTGAAAGGATGAATATTGTCTGGTTCGCCGAGGTCAATTGTAACTGCCATTGCAGTATTGTTTAGTGTTAGAGCTTTGCTTTGAGCTTCTCTTACTAAAGACCAATTGCTTTCGCAAGGTGATTCGAATATTTTACCGTACGAAGAAAGTTGTACAAATAAAAAAGGGAAATCACCACTTTCCCATTGGGTTCTCCAATCTTTTATTAAACTAGGGAATAATGTTTTATATTCTATTGGTCTATCGGTATTGGTTTCGCCCTGATACCATATTACGCCTTTTATAGATAAATTGATTAGCGGAGCAATCATTGCATTATATAATACCGATGGTGTGTTTTTATTAATTTGGTTAGTGGAAGTGTCTTCATTTTTTTTTGTATATAAATAGTTTGGAAATTTTTTTAATCCTGATTGACTTATCCAAGATTCAGCCCCTGTTGCACCCCAGTTACTTATTACTAATCCTATTGGTACCTGTAATTTTGCATACATATTTTTAGCAAACCAATAAGCAACTGCCGAGCAATGACCTATTGAATGTGGTGTAATTGTACTCCAGGTTTTTTCTATTGTGATGTTATCTTTTGGTGTTGTCGAAATAGATCTATCTGCAACTACAAATCGTATTTGATTATTGTTTGCAATTTTTAATTCATCGGCATAAACATTTTGAAGTCCGCCCATTTTCCATTCCATATTGCTTTGTCCACCACAAAGCCACACTTCACCTAATACCACATTTTTACAAATTATTTTTTCGGTTGAAGAAGATACAATTAAGTTACTGGTAATACCTGCAGGTAATGCAGATAAGTAAAGAGCCCATTCTCCTGCATCATTAGAAATTGTTTGATAATTTTTATGGTAAAAGTTTACAGTGATTTTTTCTTTAGGATTACACCAACCCCAAATTTTATTTCTTTTTTTTTGTTGAAGTACCATATTATCGGCAATGATATTTGGTAATCTCAATTGGCCAAATACAGCTATAGATAGGAAACAAAAAAGCAAACAAAATATTTTTTTCATCAGTTATTTTTTTAAATAAGGTGCTATAATTTTTTGCCATATTTCATACCCTTTTTTATTCATATGCAGTTTGTCAGATAAAAAAATATCAGACATAATGGTACCATCCTCATTTAACATAGCATAATAAACATCAATAAATGCCGCCTTTTTTTGTCTAGCAATAAATGCTTTAATTTTTTCATTTCCTTCTTGCATTGTAATTAATAATTTTTCGCGGCTTGGGCTTGGTTTCATTGAGATATATGCGATTGGAACTTTTGGTAACCTATTTCTTATCAGTATAAATAGTTCGGTAAATCTGTTAAGTATTATATCCGAGGTAATTTGTGGGCCACCCGATAAATCATTTTCACCACAATAAATCAGAATTTGTTTTGGGTTGTATTTAAAAATAATATCCTCGGCATACATAATTAGGTGGGGAAGTGATGAACCACCAAAACCACGATTTACTATTTGAAAACCTGGGAAATAATTTTTTACATCCTTCCAGTTAGTAAAGCTAGAACTTCCAATAAATAAAATTGGATTTTTTGGAATAACATGAGAACTGTCAGCTTTCTTAAAAGCATTAATTTCATTAATAAATGGTTGTGCACTGGCATTAAAAAAGATAACCAGGCTAAAAAAGATACTTACGATTTTTTTTGACATGTTGTTTTATTTTTTTTAAATAAATACCCTGCTTTCGTTGGTATAATCTTCTCTGAATTTTTTTGGTGAGTAATTTTTCTTCTTTTTAAATAGTCTATTGAAGTTAGAAATATTGTTAAATCCACAACTATAGGCAATCTCGTTAATACTATAATTGGTATCTATTAATAATCTTGATGCGTGCCCTAGTCTGATATCTATTAAGTTATCAATAAAACTAATTCCAGTATTCGATTTAAAAAATCTGCTAAAAGATACTTCAGTCATATTCGCAATTTTTGCCGCCTCTTTAAGTGTTATTTTTTTATCGTACTGAGTATTTAACAATTCGATTACTTTTTCAATTCTCCTACTGTTATAAGAAGTAACCGAATTGCTGTAGTTGGCTACAGACAATACTTTCATGTTTTTAGATTTAGATAAATCGTTTAAAATTGAAAGTAACTCAAGTACCGAATCAAATCCTTTTTTCTGAGCAATTTCTTTTAATCTTTTAATAATTAGTTGGCTAATTGATCTTGAAAATAAAACCCCTTTATTTGCTTTGTCAAACATTTCTTTGATGAAATGAGTTTGGTTTCTTCTTAAAAATTTTTCATCGATTAAATCTTTATGAAACTGTATGGTTATTTCAATAATTTTTTTGCTTTTGCAATTAAATGTTTTCCAGCAATGTGGCAAATTGGGGCCAATTAATACTAGTTCTATGTCGTTAATTTCACTCATGTGGTCGCCAATAATTCTTTTAGCGCCTTTTGCATTGATAATTAAGTTTAATTCATATTCTTCATGAAAATGTAAGGGAAAGTTGAATTCTTTTTTAGTTCTAGAAAATACAGTAAAGCAATCATTAATTGTTAAAGGAGTTATTTCTTTCAGTAGGTTTTGTTGCATGATTTGCTAAAATAATATCATTATTTATTTTGGTAAAAATAGTACAATTCTCTTACAAAAATCTATATTTATATAATAGTATTCAATAGTTTTAAATCAATAATTACTGTATTAGTCATGTAAAAAAATACAATTAAAAGATAAAATAGTATTATATACTATACTTAACTAGTAATACATTTGGGCAAATAATTTGCCTTATGAGAAAACAAATTTTTATTTGGATACTGCTATTGCTATTCTCTATTAATTTAAGTTTCGGACAAACCAAAAAAGTTACTGGTAGTGTAACAGATGAAAAGGGAAAGGTATTAAGCGGTGCAACTATTGAAATTAAAAATACAAAGCTTAAAACACTTAGTAACGATAAAGGTAATTATAGTATTGATGTTCCTACAAATGCTACGACAGTTATTGCTTCGTATATTGGAATGCAAAGTGTAGAGTCTCGTATCTCAAAAAATTTAGTAGTTAATTTTATATTAGAATCTAATGTAAATAATTTATCTGATGTTGTTGTTATTGGCTATGGCAGTATAAAAAAGGGTGATGTTACGGGTGCTATACAGCGCATAACAAGAGAAGATTTAATAAGAGAAAATCCAACTAATATTTTACAGGCAATTCAAGGAAAGTTAGCAGGGGTTAATGTTACACAAAATGATGGAGCACCTGGTGCAGGCTTAAGTATTAGAGTGAGAGGTTCTAATTCATTTTTAGGAGGTACAGAACCACTTTATGTAATTGATGGGGTACCCTTTAATAATAATAGTAGTGGTACTACCCCAGAATCTTTGGGTGGCGATGAAAAACAAACCTTAAATGCAATGGCATTTATTAATCCTAACGACATTGAATCAATAGATGTTTTAAAAGATGCATCTGCCACTTCAATTTATGGTTCAAGGGGTGCAAATGGTGTCATTTTAATAACTACGAAAAAGGGGAAAATTGGAAAAGATAAAGTTGAACTGAATGTAACAACAGGTATTGCAGAAGTTTCAAAAAAAATAAGAGTATTAAATGCATTTGAATACGCTAATTTTCAAAATTTAGCTTATATCAATGCGAATAAATATGATGGAACCAATTACAATTTGTTGTTTCCTAATCCTGCATTATATATCAACAATGATAATAATTGGCAAAATCAAATATTTCAACGCGGAATTACCCAACAATACAGCTTAAATATATCAGGCGCATCAGAAGCTGGAAGTCATAGTTTAACACTTAGTCACATTAATCAAGCAGGGACTATTCAAAACTCTGGTTATAAAAAAATTGGTTTGGGTTTTAATTTGAACAGGCAGGTAGGGAAAACTTTTAAATTTGGAACTAGTAATTCTATTTCAAACACTGTAACAAATGGTGTAAAAACAGGTACGGACAAATCGGATGCTGCAAGTGCAGGAGTAATTAGATCTGCACTTACATTTCCTAGCACTATTAGCACCATTGAGGATTATGATGGTGTTGGAGATGACTTTATAACAAATCCGTTTATTTATGTAAATAGTGTTTTAAATAAAGTGACTGGTGTCAATATTTTCTCATCAAGCTACATGGAAATTACCCTCAATAAAAATTTAAAATTCAAACAGAATATTGGTTTTAACTATGGTTCTAGTATCAGAGATCAATATTATCCAAGAACCGTATTTGAGGGATTTGCATCGAAAGGATGGGGATTAAAATCTGATAATAGTTGGTCTAGCATTATTTCTGAAAGTATTCTTACTTACAATAAAAAAATTAAAAAACATGCTTTAACATTAACTACTGCTTCAACCTATGAACAAAATATTGGTCAATCTAAAAGATCGGAGGCGAAAACTTTTCCAAATGATGTATTGCAAAACGAAAATATGCAATCTGCAGAACAAGTTTTGCCTATTATTACCAATAAATATCAATCAAATTTACTCTCATTTTTAGCAAGATTTAATTATAGCTTCAATGATAAATATGCTATTTCATTGTCGCATAGAAAAGATGGATCAAGTAAATTTGGAAAAAATAATAAATGGTCTGATTTTTCTTCAGCAGGTATCGCTTGGAAAATGCATAAGGAAAACTTTTTTAAATCAATTAAACCTATCAGTGAATTTACATTGCGTTTTAGTTTCGGACAAACTGGTAACCAAGGTATAGGTTCATACGCTTCGTTATCAAAACTGGCTGTTTATAATTATACTTTTAATGGCGTAATACAAACCGGATTAGCAGATGATATTAATGCCGGCCCTGCAAATCCCAATTTAAAATGGGAAACTACGAATGCTTATAATGCAGGGTTAGATATTGGATTTTTTGGGGGCAAATTAAATGCACATTTCGATGCGTATTTGAAACAAACAAATGATTTATTACAATTTATTACAACTCCTGCTTCTACTGGCTTTCAGCGTCAACTTCGCAACTCAGGTTCTATAGAAAATAAAGGTATTGAAATATCGCTAGATGCTTTGGTAATAAATACTAAAAATTTTCAATGGAAAACCAATGCCAATATTGCATGGAATAGAAACAAAATTTTAAGTTTGGGCGGGGATTTAAAAGAACAATTTGCAAGTAATATTTCTACAAGAGATGCCCCATTTATACAAGTAGCTGGGCAGCCCATTGGTGCTTTATATGGTTATGTTGAAGATGGATATTTTGATAATGAAGCAGAAGTTAGAAATTCAATGTTGTATTATAATCAACCTGCCAATATTATTAGAAGAATGGTTGGAGAAATAAAGTATAAAAACTTAGATAACGATCCAACTTCAATTTCAGTAAGCGATAGAACCATTATCGGAGATGTAAACCCCGACTATACTTTTGGATTTACCAATAATTTTAAGTACAAAAATTTCGACCTCAGTATTTTTATTAACGGTGTACAAGGAAATGATATTGTAAATATGAATTCGGCTTGGAATGGTAATTTAGGTACATCAAAAAATATTACATTAGCAATGTATGAAGGTGCATGGGCAGAAGGTAAAGATAATAGCAATGCATTAGGACCTAAAATTATCAGACAGTTTTGGAGAACACTTCCATTTACAAGACGATTTATTGAAGATGGCAGTTTTGTTAGAATTAAAAATATTAATCTCGGATACAACCTACCTAATAATTTTTTAAAAGGTATCAGCAATATTAGAGTTTCTCTTGGAGTAAATAATTTATTCACTTTTACTAAGTATACTGGTTTTGATCCCGAAATAAATAGTTATGGCGATAACCCTGCATTGTTTGGTGTTGATTTAGGAGGTTATCCTAATGCTAGAACTTACAATTTAAATATCAAATGCAATTTTTAATTTAAACATTTAAAATACCATTCATATGATTTTTTATAAATTAAACGGAATAAAATTTCTTCTTGTTACTATCATAACCATTACTTTTTTATCGTGTCAAAAAAAGTTAGAAGAACAACCTTATTCATTTCTATCGCCAGAGAATTTTTATAAAAATGAAGCAGATGCTAAAGCAGCAATTAACGGTGTGTATAGTGCTTTATTTACTTACGATTTATATCTGCAACCAATGTGGAATTTAACCATGTTAGATGATGATCATGTATCTGGTGCAGACTGGTATTTAGGAACTACCGGTGCAGGAAACCCACAAGGTTATTGGGGTGTAGATGGTCCTTGGGTTGGTTGCTATACCATCATTTCCAGAGCTAATTCCGTATTAGAAAATGTAGAAAAAATTAATACTAATATTGATCTTGATATTAAAAATAGAATTTTAGGAGAAGCACATTTTTTAAGGGGTTGGGCTTATTTGCAATTAGTGCAACTTTATGGAGGTGTGCCACTAAGATTAAAATCACTTTCTGCAGACCCTACAGCTAATATTCCAAGAGCTAGTGTAAAAAAAGTATATGAAGCTATTATTGAAGATTTTAAAAATGCCGAAACAAAGTTATTTCCTTGTACCAATATAAAATCTGGCGAATTAGGCAGAGTAACACGAGGTGTTGCCAAAGGATTTTTAGCAAAAACTTATTTAACTATGGCTTCTGGTTCGGCTACAGGTAATGTATTGGTAAGAGGAGGCACAGATAATGGCATATATACTTATACCAAAAACAGAGTAGCTGGTTTAGATTCAATAAATACCAAAACCTATTATACATTAGCCCGAGATAAAGCATTAGAAGTGATAGCTAGTGGAGAGTATCAACTTTTTACTTCTTGGATAGAAATGTGGAGCAAAGCCGGAAGAAATAAAAAAGAACACATGTGGCAATTACAAGCACTTGGAGCTTCTAATTTCGTAAACGAAATACATAATTATTTTTCTGCATACTCTACTTTTGGAAGAGGGGCTGTTTGGTACACCAATAACCATTATCGAGATTATGATACAACAGATTTAAGGGTTTTAGATGGTGTTGTACATAATTATGAAATGAATAATGCATCTAGAACTAAAGTATTTTATCCATCTTGGCAAGCATGGAAATATAAAGTGGTCAATGGGATTACTTATAATAATTCTGCTACAACCGATGACCGTGCTTATGTTATTAAATATGCAGATGTAGCGGATCCCTCTGTTTCAAGAAGTGATGCACACTTTCCTATGTTGCGGTATGCCGAAATGTTTTTAATTGTTGCCGAAGCTGATAACGAAATTAATGACGGTCCAACATCTCAAGCTTACAATAATTTAAATATTATCAGAAGCAGAGCATTGGCAACCCCAACTCCAATTAATCTCAGTCAAGAACAATTTAGAAGTTTTGTATTAGCTGAAAGAGCCAGAGAATTTGTATTTGAAGGTGTAAGAAGATACGACTTATTAAGATGGGGTGTGTATTTACAAGTAATGAATAAAATTACCACTGGCCAAAATAATATTACCAAGGTAAGAAATACTAGAAATTTATTATTACCAATACCACAAAGCGAATTAAACTCAAATACTGCAATAATTGGAAATAATCCAGGTTGGTAGATTAAATAATTTTTAATAAAACTCTTCGTATGACAAACAGAATTAACAACACAAAAAGCATAATAATTTTAATTTGTTTTTTACTTTTAGTTAGTCAAAATTTTTTAGGATGCAAAAAAGACAATGCATCCAACGGTGCACAAAATACTAATCCACCTACCATCACAGCCGTTACTGATTTGGCTAGCCGAAATATCATTATTAATGCAGCTATTTATGGTGATTGGATAATTATCAAAGGAACAAATTTAGCTACCACTTATAAAGTTGAATTTAGTAATATCGCCGCATCCGATTCATTGATTTATGCCGATGATTCTACCATTACGGTTAAAATACCCAGCTCGCTTCCTGATCCTGTAAATAACCCCATAAAAGTTACGACTAAATACGGTGTAGCGATATTTAATTTCAGAATTTTACAACCACCGCCATTAATTGCGTATTTCAACCCAATTGTAGGTAATTCTGGCACTCAAGTAACCATTACAGGAGATTATTTTTTAGGCGTAACAGGTGTATTATTTAACAATACTCCCGCCACTATTGTTTCATCTAATAAAACAGAAATAGTAGTACAAGTACCAACTGGTATTTCATCGGGTTACATTTTTGTTACTACACCAAGTGGTACCACCAAATCTGCTACTTCTTTTGGTTTAAGTTATATTATTTATGATGATGCCTTAAATACAGGTTGGTCTAATACTTCTTACAGCTCTGTAGCAGTTTTAAATAATACTTCCAACGTGTTGAGAGGTACCAATTCTATAAAAAATAATTATTCGGTTGGTTTTGGTGGTTTCAGACTTTCAAAAGCAACACCGGCAATTAGTTTGACAGGTTATAGTGCATTAAAATTTTCAGTTTTCGGTAGTACCAATTCTTCGGGATTTAAAATTAGAATTATTATTAATGGTGTAACTGCTGTAAATTATTCTCTAACATTACCTGCTGCAGGAGTTTGGACACAATACGAAATTCCATTTACAAGTTTAGGAAATCCCACCACTCTTACAAGTGTTGAACTTAAAGAATGGAGTGGTAAAGTTTTTGAAGTATTTTTTGATGATATTGGCTTGTTATAATTTTCAATACCAAAATAAGTAAATGAAAAAATATTTTCAAATTGTATTGTTGTATTTAAGCATCAGCTCAATAATCAACACTAATTTAATTGCACAAAAATGTAGCGATACAAATGCTACTGCAATTACAAAAAAACTTTTTGCTAATTTATTTAATCTAAAAAATACATATACCATTTTTGGACATCAAGATGATTTGGCATATGGCGTTGGTTGGAAATATGAAAATAACAGAAGTGATATATATTCTTTAGTAAATGATTATCCTGGTTTATATGGTTGGGATCTTGCACACATAGAATTAGATTCTGCAAAAAATATTGATGGGGTTCCTTTTAATTTAATGAAACAATATATCAAAGAAGCATACCAACGTGGAGGTTTAATTACCATTAGCTGGCATGCCAGAAATCCATTAACAGGAAATTCG
Source organism: Chitinophagaceae bacterium (assembly GCA_947456805.1). Classification (GTDB taxonomy): domain Bacteria; phylum Bacteroidota; class Bacteroidia; order Chitinophagales; family Chitinophagaceae; genus UBA1930. The sequence continues at coordinate 34,748 of CANGTN010000014.1, forward strand.
GCTTGGGATACTACTTATGGTTCGTTGCAATCTGTTTTGCCTGGTAATATTCATCATAAAAAATATACTATTTGGTTAGATAAATTAGCTGCATTTTTAAATGATTTAAAATCACAAGACGGCACTCTAATTCCAGTTTTATTTAGGCCCTTTCATGAGCTAACGGGCAACTGGTTTTGGTGGTGTAAAAATGCAAGTACTGCATCTGATTTTATTCAATTATGGCGCTTTACCATTCAGTACTTACAACAAAAAAATGTACATCATTTATTACATGTTTATAATACTGCCGATTTTTCATCATCGTCAGATTTTTTAAATAGATATCCTGGCGATGATGTAGTAGACATTGTAAGTTTTGATCGATATCAATTTGCAGGAAAGAAGAGTCGTGAAGAATTTATAAAAATCATGAAAAGTCAAATTGTGTTATTGAAAAATATAGCTGTATCAAAACAAAAAATTGCAGCGATTGCAGAAACTGGCTACGAAGCTATTCCGGATAAAACTTGGTGGACCAAAACACTATTACCGTTAATTAAAAACAATCAACTTTCTTATGTTTTGGTTTGGCGTAACGAAGGGTATATGCCTTCATTGAACAAAATGCATTATTATGCTCCGTACCCAAATCAAATTTCTGCAGCAGATTTTAAATTATTTTATTCTGATTCTAGCTTGTTATTTGAACAAAATTTAAGATCTAAAAATATTTATCAGTAAACGTATGAAGTTACAATTTATAGATATTTCCATTTTACTCCTGTATCTGGCTACCATGATTTTTATTGGCTTTTATATGCGAAAAAAAGCAAAGGTTAATAAAGAAAGTTATTTAATGGGAGGAAAAAAATTACCCTGGTATTTATTGGGGTTGAGCGATGCTAGCGATATGTTTGATATTAGTGGAACCATGTGGATGGTCACCTTGTGTTTTGTTTACGGATTAAAAAGTATTTGGTTGCCTTGGTTGTGGCCTGTATTTAATCAGGTATTTATGATGATGTTTTTATCCAAGTGGTTGCGAAGATCTAATGCAAACACCGGTGCAGAGTGGTTGGCAACACGTTTTGGTGAAAGTGGCAAAGGCGTTAAAGCCTCTCATAATATTGTAGTTGTTTTTGCATTAATTGCTTGCTTAGGTTTTTTAGCTTATGGCTTTATTGGCTTGGGAAAATTTATTGAAATTTTTATTCCTTGGCAAAAAATACAACCCTTTATTCCTTTTGATATTCGTCCTGAATTTGTTGGTCATTTTTACGGAATTGTATTTACACTATTTGCTATGTTTTATTCAATTATGGGAGGTATGCATAGCATTGTTTTGGGTGATTTAATTAAATATGCTATAATGACAATCGCTTGTATCTCTATAGCAATTATTGCAATGTTGCATTTACATCAAAACAATCAAAAATTAAATATACCATCAGAATGGTTGAACCCGTTTTTCAATTGGAAACTTAACCTTGATTGGAAAAATATTATTCCAGAAGTAAATAAAAAAATTGAAGATGATGGATATGGGTTATTTGGTATTTTTTTTATGATGATGTTGTTTAAAGGTGTTTTTGCAAGTTTGGCTGGTCCTGCACCCAATTATGATATGCAAAAAGTACTTTCTACTAGATCGCCTAAGGAAGCTAGTAAAATGACTGGTTTTGTTTCAATTGTTTTGTTACCCATTCGATATTCGTTAATTATCGGAACTACAGTTTTAGCCCTTCTATATTATTCATCGCTAAATTTATCTGGTACTAATAGTATTGATTTTGAAAAAATATTACCAGCTACAATTTATAATTTTCTACCAGTAGGTATTTTGGGATTAACCTTAACAGGTTTATTGGGTGCTTTTATGGGAACATTTTCGGGCACCCTTAATGCAGCTCAAGCATACATTGTAAATGACATTTATCTTAAATTTATTAACCCCAATGCTTCTAATAAAAAAATCATAACTACTAATTATTTAGTTGGAGTATTAGTAGTTGTACTTGGTATTTTATTAGGTTTTTTTACCAAAGATGTTAATAGTATTTTACAATGGATAGTTGGAGGTCTTTATGGTGGGTATATTGCCGCTAATTTATTCAAGTGGTACTGGTGGCGTTTTAATGCAAATGGATTTTTTTGGGGAATGGCAGTAGGTATTATTTCAGCTTTGTTTTTTCTGAAATTTTATGATGGTCTGTTCTTAAATGTTTGGCCTTTCATATTTATATTATCTGTTATTGGATGTTTGCTAGGAACTTACGCTGCTCCCCCAACTAACCTAGAAACATTAAAGCATTTTTATAAAACTGTAAAACCATGGGGTTTTTGGAAACCTATACAAGAGGTAGTAATGAATGACGATCCCACTTTTAAACCCAATACTAATTTCAAATTAGATATGTTTAATGTTGTACTTGGCATTATTGCTCAACTCTGTTTAACACTATTACCTATTTATGTAGTGTTGTGGATGAAACTACCACTTCTAACGATCATCGTTATTTTAATAATAATTATTTTCTTACTTAAAAAAACATGGTGGAATAAGTTAGAAGATTAATACCAATTTATGCAACAAGAATTTACAGAAAGAAAAAAACAACTGCAAGAAGATTACTTAAAATACTTGCATCAAAAAAATCAAGTTTCAGCATACAATGGATTGTATAGTAGATACCTGCACCCAATATTAACATCGGCCCATGTACCATTAAATTGGAGATACGATTTTAATCCAATAACCAATCCTTTTTTAATGCAACGCTTTGGCATAAATGCAGTATTTAATGCAGGGGCTATTAAGTGGAAAAATAAGTATGTTTTAATAGCTAGGGTAGAAGGAAATGATAGAAAATCTTTTTTTGCCATTGCAGAAAGTGAAAATGGAATTGACCAATTTAAGTTTTGGAATACACCTATACAAATACCAGAAACAATCGAGCCAGATACCAATATTTATGATATGAGATTGGTACAACACGAAGATGGTTGGATATATGGTTTGTTTTGTACTGAAAGAAGAGCAAAAGGAATTACAGATGCAGATCAATCTTCGGCTATCGCTCAATGTGGTATTGTCCGAACAAAAGATTTAATAAACTGGAATCGTCTAGAAGATTTGAAAACAAACTCTCCTCAACAAAGAAATGTTGTATTGCATCCCGAATTTGTAAATGGTAAATATGCTTTTTATACTAGGCCTCAAGATGGATTTATTGAAGCTGGAACTGGCGGAGGTATTGCCTTTGGCTTAGCTGACACTATTGAAAATGCAGTAGTTGAAAAAGAAATTATTGTTGACAATAAAGTGTATCATACTATCAAAGAATTAAAAAATGGTTTGGGACCAGCACCCCTAAAAACCAAATATGGTTGGTTGCATTTGGCACATGGCGTAAGAAATACAGCCGCTGGATTGAGATATGTATGCTATTTGTTTATGACTGACCTTAATGATCTTACAAAAATTATTTATCAACCTGGAGGATACTTTTTAGCTCCGGAAGGCGAAGAACGCATTGGTGACGTTTCAAATGTATTATTTTCCAACGGGTGGATAATGGATAATGATGGTAAAGTATTTATTTATTATGCTTCTTCTGATACTAGAATGCACGTTGCAACAACTACTATCGATCAGTTAATCGAATATGTAATGCATACCCCTGCTGATGGACTGAGGTCTTTTAATTCGGTTAAAACTGTATTAGATATTATTAATGCTAATGAATCATTTTATAATGTATAAAATTCATTTCCATAAATTATTATTTTGAAAACAACAAAATTGAGCCATACAATACTTCATCAATTATCATCCTATCAGAATGATGTAGAGATGGAATTGAAAAATATTTTGAATTGGTGGATGCAAAATTCAACCGATAAATCTTTTGATGTTTTTTATGGCGAAGTTGATGCACAAAATGTTTCAATAAAAAATAAACCAATAGGGTTGGTTATGATTAGCAGAATGTTATGGACATTTTCAGCTAGCTATAATCATTCAAAAAACATCAAATATTTACAATTTGCTGATGCTGTTTTTAAATATTTAGATAAATATTTCATTGACACTGAACATGGAGGGATGTACTGGTCAGTTACTGAAGCAGGTTTGCCTCATACCGATAAAAAACAAATTTATGGTTTAGCATTTGCAATGTACGGGCTTACAGAATACTTTAAGGCTACTTCAAATAGTAAAGCTTTAACTCTTGCCAATGAACTATATGCATTAATAGAATTATATAGTTTCGATAAAATATATGGGGGTTACATTGAGGCTTTTAATAATGATTGGACAAATATTTCTGATGTAAGACTTAGTGAAAAGGATTCTAATGAAAAAAAATCAATGAATACCCACCTTCACATATTGGAAGCGTATTCACTACTGTATACGGTAAATAATTCTAATTCTCTTAAAATATCAATCCAGTTATTATTAAATAATTTTAAATCATTTATAATAGATGAGAATACTTTTCACCAAAAATTATTTTTTGATGAGGTATGGAATTGCAAATCGACAATTATTTCTTTTGGTCATGATATTGAAGCTGCCTGGCTTTTACAAGAGGCAGCGATACGTATAAATGATTTTTCCTTAATGCAGTTTTACCAAAATACAGCTATTGCAATTGCAAATACAATTGCAAAGTTTCAAGATGTTGATGGGGCGATTTGGTATGAGTATGACCCCACAAATCTTATCTTGAATAAAGAGAAACATTGGTGGCCACAAGCTGAATCAATGGTCGGATTTTTCAATGCATATGAACAAACTAATGATGTGCAATACTTAAATTATTCAGTCAATAGTTGGAATTACATTAAAAATAATTTGATTGATCAAAAATATGGAGAATGGTTTTGGGGTTATGATTCTAATGGGATTTTACTACAAAAAGAAAAAGCAGGTTTTTGGAAGTGCCCTTATCACAATAGCAGGGCATGCATTGAAATCTCCAAAAGAATCAATCAACTTTTAAATTAAAAATTTAAGATTCATTTTTTAATATGAAGTATTGTATAACCTGTATTTTGTTTTTTTTAATAAGTAATAGTTTACATGCTAAATATGTAAATGATTTTGTTTTTTTTAAACCTACACATCATTGCATTCAATATACCGGTAGAATTGATTTTGTAGATCCAAATAAACCAAGATTTTGGCAACCTGGTGTATTTATTACCACATGCTTTATTGGCGATAGCTGTGCGGTTATTTTACAAGATCAAATGCGTTGGGGTACGAATCATAATTATATAGAAATAGTGATAGATGAAGTAGCATCCCGCTTAAGGCTAAAAACTACTAGAGATACTATTTGGGTAATTGCAAAGTCGCCAAAAAAAATACATACAGTAACCATCTATAAAAATACAGAGGCCAATATAGGTTATATAGAGTTGGTTGGTTTTTTATGCAAACAATTACAAAAACCAAATGATAAACCCAAACTTAAAATAGAATGTATAGGAAACTCTATAACTTGTGGTACCGGTAGCGATATCTCTGAAATACCTTGTGGTAAAGGTGTTTGGCACGACCAGCACAATGCCTATTTAAGTTATGGGGCTTTGGTGGCAAGAAAATTAAATGCTCAATTTCATCTTTCCTCTGTTTCTGGTATTGGGCTAATGCGTAGTTGTTGTAATTTAAAAATTACTATGCCTCAAATGTTTGATAAAATAAATTTGTATGATGGAGATAAAACTTGGGATTTTAAAAATTATCAACCCGATATTGTTACCATTTGTTTAGGACAAAATGATGGTATTGTAGATTCAGCAAGTTTCTCTAATCATTATTTTAATTTTATACAATACCTCAGAAAAGTATATCCCAATGCCCAATTCATTTGTATGTCAAGCCCAATGGCACACTCAGAGCTATTTAATTTCCAAAAAAATAATATCAAAGCACTAATAAGTAAAATCAATTCTTTTGGTGATAAAAAAGTGAGTTCTTATTTTTTTTCAAAGCAATACAATTTAGGCTGCGATGGTCATCCAACAGTCGAGGAACATCAAATGATTGCAGATGAATTATTACAATTGATTCAAAAACATTTTTTAATATAAATTAATTCTATTTATGAACCTTCTTTTTAAAAATTATAAACTTACTCAAATAGATTTGTTTAAACCAAAGTAAAAATTTTATACATTCATACAAATAAAAAAAACAATAACAACTTTAAATTTAAAAAACATGATAAAAAAAATACAAATTTTAATTGCCCTCATCATGATGGTCAATTATATAAATGCGCAAGTTGATGTTACTGCAACATTGGGGGCAACTACGGGTTCCTATCCCACGCTTTCCGATGCTTTTTCTAAAGTAAATGATGGAACACACAAAGGTTCAATTGCAATTACACTAACTGCAAGCACTACCGAAACAGTTACTTCAAACTTAGATAGTTCGGGTAATACAACAGGGTCAAGCTATTCTTCAATTACTATTAAACCTCAAGCAGCTACTGCTGTTACTATTTCTGGGGCAGTTGCAGGTTCGTTGGTTGTATTAAATGGTGCTGATAATATTACTATTGATGGCTTAAATGTTGGCGGAGCTTCTTTAACTATTTTTAATTCTGATGTTACAGCAAGTGGTAGTACTATCAGATTGATTAATGATGCTTCTAATAATAAAATATTAAACTCAACTATTAGAGGTGCAGGTGCTTCTTCAACACTTGGAGTTGTACATTTTAGCACAGGTTTAGCCACCGGAAACGATGGCAACAAAATTGCTAATTGTAATATAGATGCAACAGGTAATGCTTTTAATTGTATTTATTCTTCAGGGTCAGCTACTAACTCAGATTTGCAAAACAGTAACGATACAATTCAAAACTGTAGGATATACGACTTTTTTAATGCTACAGCTTCAGGCCCTATTGGTATTTTATTGAATGCTGCAAATAACAATTGGTATATTTTTGGCAATAGTATTTATCAAACTACTTCAAGAACTACCTCAACCCAAACTTTAATTACTGGTATAGTTATTTACCCATCTTGGACAACAGATGCACATGTGGTTAGAAATAATTTTATAGGTGGTACAGCACCTAATGCAGTTAATATGTTTACATTTTCGGGTGGTGGTACCAATGTGGTTGGTTTTCAAGGAATCAATATTCAAACCGGTGGTGTTGGTGGCTTAGTGGAAGGTAATCTAGTAAAAAATATTACTTGTACCTATTCTTCTGCCAATGGATCTTTTTCAAATACTGGTTATTCTGCTTATATAGGTGGATACGATGGGGTAACTACTTTTAATAACAATACTATAGATTCTTTTAGTATTACTAATAATGGAGGTAGTTGTGCGGGTGCTGGTATTATTGTAAATGGTAGAGTTTTATCAGCATCAACAATAGTAAAACCTGTTTTTAATTTAACCAATAATACGATAAGCAACCTTAATTTTAATACAACGGGAACAAATTCAACCACCTACTATGGCATTCGTTTAGATGTTTCCTCTTCTGCCAGTTTAATAAATAATGCGACTTCCAATCCCAATTTTGTAGTTACAGGCAATACAATTACCAATTTAAATTGTACCAATGGAGGCACTAGTGGAATTTGTAGAGGCATTGGTGTACTTTCTTCCCAAGGGGGTAGCAGCACTACATCTAATTTATCTACTGCTGTTTTTTGGCCAAAAGGTAATATCAGCAACAATGTAATTACAGGTGTAAGCATGAATTCTAATGCTGCTTCAGTAACTTCTGCAACGGCAGTGGGTATTAATTTTTTAGGGTTCACTACAACAGCGTATACAACCGATTCAATCATCATTTCAGGCAATACTATATCTGATATAAAAGCTACTAATGCCGGCGAATTTTCAAGCTTAGTAGCTGGTATTTATGTAACCAATGGCTTATACGGAATTACAAGAAATAGAATTTTTAACTTAAGTAATGCTTCTCCCGGAGCAACTTCAACTCCATATGTTGTTGGCATTAACTCAAGACTTGTATCAGGTACAACAGGTAGCACTTATATTGCTAATAATTTTATATCGTTGGGTAAGAGTAATACAGGTGCAAGTTATAGTACAAATACCTACTATTATGGTATCTTAAACAATTTCAGTACAACCCGAGTTCACAATATTTACCATAACTCAGTAGTAATTGATGGTACTGTTAGCTCTGGAGCTTATAAAAGTGCTTGTTATCACCGTGGTCTCGAAACATTTGGGACAACAGGAAATGCAAGCAACACAGATTTAAAAAATAATATCTTTATTAATTTAAGAAATGGGGGTACTGGCGAGCATTATGCAATTTCTGCAGGCGCAGGTACGAATGCAATCAGTTCTAACTACAACAATGTATATGCTGCCAATGCGAATACAGTTGGATATTGGAATGGAACTGCACAAACATTTGCAAGCTTTCAAACGAGTTCTAGTGGCGATGCTAATTCAAAATCTGTTAATGTAAATTTTGTTAACTCCGCAGCAGGTGATTTGCATTTAACTGGTACTTCTAATGGTGACGTGAATTTAAGGGGTACACCATTAGCCAGTATTACTACTGATTTTGATGGTCAGTCGAGAAATGCAACCAATCCTTATATGGGTGGAGATGAAGCACCCATTTCATTGCCTTTGCAATTATTAACTTTTAATGGTCAAGTAAAATCTAACAATGCAGTTCTGACTTGGAGCACCGCTTATGAAGCCAATAGTGCCTTTTTTAATATTGAAAAAAGTACCGATGCGGTAAATTGGAATTCAATTGGAAGCATAACCGCAAAAGGCAATGCAACCAAAAATGAATATAGTTTTATCGACAATAATTTATCTGCCAATAAAACATACTATCGATTAAAAATTGTTGATCAAGATGGCAAGTACGTTTATAGCCAAATTATTATTTTAGAGTTAAACGGAAAATTATTGTTTGTTTTACAACAAAATTATCCTAACCCTGTAAAAAATATCACTACTCTTCGTTACCAAATAGATAAACCATCAAATGTATTTATTGATGTATATAGTATGGATGGAAAACAAATTGCGAAGTTGCAAAATGGCATACAATATGCTGGTGTATATAATATGCAATTAAATGTTTTACAACATCATATGACACCAGGTAAGTATATCTATAAGTTAACTGCTGTTAATACTGCCAATGGCGAGATAATTTCAATGTCTAAAGAAATGACAGTTATACAATAATTTCTTATTGTGAAATAGTTTGTTCAAATAGCGTCGTTAATTTTTAGCGACGCTATTTTTTTAATGATTAAATATTAACTTGAAATTAAGTATGAAAAAAAAATTATTGCTTTTATTTTTGATTTTATTTTTTTTGCTTCCTATTCATTTTTTATATGCTCAAAAAAGTGAAAA
>CANGTN010000015.1 GCA_947456805.1 Chitinophagaceae bacterium
CTGTTGCTCCTGTAGCACCTGTTACACCTTGAATACCTTGTAAGCCTGTTGCACCTGTTGCTCCTGTAACGCCTATCGCTCCTGTTGCTCCTGTAGCACCTGTTACACCTTGAATACCTTGTAAGCCTGTTGCTCCTGTTGCTCCTGTTGCACCTGTTGCTCCTGTAACGCCTATCGCTCCTGTTGCTCCTGTAACGCCTGTCGCTCCTGTTGCTCCTGTTACACCTTGAATACCTTGTAAGCCTGTTGCTCCTGTAACGCCTGTCGCTCCTGTTGCTCCTGTAGCACCTGTTACACCTTGAATACCTTGTAAGCCTGTCGCTCCTGTTGCTCCTGTAACGCCTGTTGCTCCTGTAACGCCTGTTGCTCCTGTAACACCTGTCGCGCCAGTTGCGCCTTGAATACCTTGTAAGCCTGTTGCTCCTGTAACGCCTGTCGCTCCTGTAACACCTGTTGCACCTTGTAAACCTGTTGCTCCTGTAACGCCAGTTGCGCCAGTTGCTCCAAGTAAAATCCAGTTTGGAGTTGCCGGAGTACCCTTATTAAAATAAAAACCATCTACTCCGTCAGTTTGATATACCAACAAACCTTTTGCAGGGTTTACAATGGCTAATCTTTCAGATTGTATCATCCTTGGGATTAATATACCACGTGATACACTTTTTACATCTAGCATAGCACTATTGTCTGGTAAACTTCCATCGGCATTTACACCTACGTTTTGTGCATATACCTGTACGCTTGCCAACAGCAATATTGAAATAAACAGCTGTTTTAGTTTCATAAACTTCTATTTGTTGTGTATGATATATTGAAAATTAATATTTCAATACTTTAATTATTTTATTATCAATTCCTACCAGTCTAAAATAATAAATTCCTTGAGGCAATTTATTCAAATTGTATTCTGCACTGTTGATTCCTTTTATTACATTTATTGATTTACTAGCTACCAATTTACCATCTGAATCACTGATTAGCAGTAAAATAGTATTTATACTGCTACTAATAAATCTTAATTGCACTTTTTCACGAGCAGGATTAGGGTAAACACTCACAAAACTGCTATTAAAACTTCCATTGGTTATCAATACTATATTTGAATAAGTAAAGCTGCCATCACTATTAATGAGTTTTAAACGATAATAAGCAGTAGGCATCAAGTTGGTTGCGTCAAAGAAACTATAACTTCTAATAATGTTGCTGTTTCCGGCAGCTACTGCTGTAGCTATATTTTTAAAGTTCCGGCCATCTAATGCCTTCTCTATCTCAAAGCTTTTACTATTTACTTCTGTTAGGGTTGACCAGTTAAGCTGTACACCATTATTCTGTAGTAAACCACTAAATGATATTAACTGAAAAGGTAACGGATTGTTAATACTGCTAGCTAATGTATATCTATTTAAAGAATCTAAACCAGATTTTGACACCCAATTTGCAGATGCATCTTGTGCATTTGCCCCTAGTAAGGTCCAAAGTACATTTGCTGCTACTGGCTTAGACCATAATTTTAGCTCATTTTCATTTACGCCTGCTAATTCAGTATCTTGATAGTACATTTTAATACTTGCATTCAAAGCGGTATTATTGGTTGGAATTATGTCAAAATATCGATTAATACTAAAGCCTGAACTGTTTACTTGTTGCGTATGACCTCTTTTGATAACGGATAAACCAAGGTTAGCTGCAGAAGTTATTTCGATGCCAAGATTACCCGGATTAACATTGATTGGGGCATTTAATAAAATGGTACGGTTAATTGAACCGCCAGTTGGTCCTACAAATGTTGATAATACACTTTCGCCAACCAAAGAACCAGTTAAACCAAGGTCGATATCAAACCCATTTAAATCAATATTTCCATTGTTAAGCAATAAGTTGTTGGTGATACTAGTATTTCTTAACAATCTTGCACTACCACTAGTTTTATTAATGCTTAAATTGTAAAAATTAATCGGTGATGTGCCACTTAGCGAAGTTGAAGCAGGTTGAGCTGTGCCTGTTAATACAACTGTTCCAGTACCAGCTGTAAAAGTTCCTGCATTTGAAAGCCCTCCATTGTTTATTACCAAATTACCAGCGCCGTTTATGTTTAAAGTAGCTCCGTTTCCTATAATAATGCCCTGAGCATTTATGCCAATATTAGCTGTAAAAAACAGCAGAAAACCGAATATAAATTTATTTGTCATAGCGGTCGTAATTGGCATTTAAAAGACAGAAAGTTAAAAGTATACTATTTATTCCATAATAGGAAATTTTTTTACACTTTCTTGTTTTAAACTTAAAATTTAATTTGCATCATCACTTGTTCAGGGTTTAATTCTTCTAATTTTACCCGTTTAAGATTTGAAATTATGCTATTGGATAAACACACTTTTGTTATACCTGCTTATAAAGAATCGCCTTTTCTGGAGACGTGTATTCAAAATTTACTTGCACAAACAGTTAAAAGTAATATTGTAATAACAACATCTACACCCAATAATTACATTTTGGATTTAGCAAATAAATATAACCTCCCTTATTATATTAATGAAGGAAACACAAAAGGTATTGCTGCCGATTGGAATTTTGCTCTTTCAAAATCTATCACTGCACTTACTACTATTGCACATCAGGACGATATTTATTTACCAAATTTTACCGAAACTGTTCTTAATTCAATCATTTCCAAAGGAAAGGATGTTTTAATTGCCTTTACAAATTATCAAGACTTAATTTCAACAGAGCTACGAGGTTTTTCATTAAATCATATTGTAAAAAAAATTCTATTGATTCCTTTTATGTTTAAAAACAATATTGATTCTGTTTTTTTGAAAAAATTCGTTTTGGCTTTTGGTGACCCCATTGGTTGCCCTACTGTAACTTTTAACTTAACAAAACTACAATCATTTTCATTTTCTAATAACTACGATTGCATACTCGATTGGTTTGCATGGTATGAATTAGCTGCACAAAAAGGTAGTTTTTTATACATTAATCAATCACTGTTGTTGCATAGAATTCATGCAGAATCTGAAACAACCAACTCAATTGAAAATGGAAAAAGAAAGACTGAAGAAAAAGCTTTGTTTAGTTTAATATGGGGCAAACATTTGGCAAAACTTATCAGTACGGCCTATGCAATAGGACATAAACAAAATAAAGTGTAGTTAATTATTATATAACTATTTCTAAAATGTTGCCTCCAGAAACTAATGGAAATAAAGCCTCTACACCGTTTACAATTTTTTCAGATGTGCTAACGAATAATTTTTTTATTCCGACAGAACGTTCAATCATTTCTGTGAACTTTACATGGTAGGGAATAATTTTCCAGTTATTGAACCCTGCCACCCTACAAAGGGTATTTAATGTTTTATAAGAGTAAACCTGAAAATGATCGATATGGCAAGACTCTCTTTTAAAAAAAGCCAATGCAATGTTAGAGAATGATGTGGTGTTGGGTGTTGAGCAGATTAATTTTTTACCTGGGTATTGTTGTTTAATATGTTTAAAAAAATTCAGCGTATTGGGTAAATGTTCTATTAATTCCCCAGCAATAATTACATCAAATTGGGTTTGATTTAAATCCATTTGATGCAGGTTATAAATATCGCCTTTTATAATCTTTTCTGTGGGTGAATAAGTAATTCCTTCCTTGGGTAATTGCGCTGAATTATCGACACCAAAATGCAATTTGGCAACTTTTGAAATTTCGGTAAATAAATATTTTCCGGTGTTTTCTTTTATCAATGCAGTTTCATCATAACAACCCAGATCCAATACATTTTTTCCAATACACATTTCAACAATATAATTTACCCTATTTACAGGACGGGGTATTGATAATTTTTCTCCAGGAGTATAGCTTAATTTCATTATTACAATTACTTTTATTTTTTTAGCTGGCTTTTAGCCCAGTTTAAATTACCCAATGCCAATTTGTGATTTGAATTTAATTGTAAGGCTTTTGTACAGGCATCTATACCTTCTTGCCATTGACCCAACTGATTATAAGCTGCTCCAATATTATTATATGCATCGGCATTATTGGGTTTTAGCTTAAGAGCTTTTAAGCAGGCATCAATACAATTTTGATACTCTTTTTGGTTGTAATAAACTAAACTTAAATTGATGTAATCATCTGAAGTTGATGGATTTTTTGCACCAGGATTAATAATAACAGGCTTGTTTTTTTCTTTTTGTAAAAGTGCTATCGCCGTAGTATTGCCTGGCTGAATAGATAATGTTTTATTAGCAGCATCCACCAATTTATCCCAAATACCGAGTTGACTATATACAGTCATACTAGTATTTAGTGCCATTACAGAATAAGGGTCAATAGTTAGTGCTTTTTCGGCCATAACCATAGATTCGTTTAAACGATTGGTTTGTAATAAAAATTTAGCATAATACGCATAAGGTTCTACATATTTAGGGCCATATAAAATAGCTTTTCGAAAATATTCATTTGCTTCTGCTTCTTTACCTGTAGCAGCTTTTAAAATACCAATATTAATAAACAAGGTGTGGTAGTATGGGTTATATATCAACGATCGTTGAAAAAAATCATTTGCTATATCGTAATTACCCTTGGCCATTTGTGTTAAGCCATAATTCATTAAGCCACGACCATTTGCAGGACTTTTAACTGTAACATCTAACCATAAAGTCTCTTCGGTTTTCCAAACTTTATTCCGTTGGTAAACACCAAATGCATGTAAACCTATCAGCACCACAGAAAATAAAGATAGCACCACAATGGCTTTTCTCAAAGACGTAATTTTTTGCGAACCCTGGGTTAATTTTAACCCTAAAAAACTAACCACACTAAGCGTTAATCCAACAAAAGGAAAATACATTCTATGGTCATTGGTGACTTCTGCAAATGGAACCAATGACGTAGGCAATAATGAAACAGCAAACCAAATTAATCCAAATGCAATTGATCGTGTTTCATTTTTTACAGATGTTCTGATGATGGTTGTGATTAATGCAGCAACAAATATTAAACCACACAAAATTCGTTCGTCAAAAACATTTCTAATTACCACCCAGTCCGAATCAGCACTTAAATTTCCCGGTATAAAAAAAGCCAAAAAATAGCGTAACCAAACATACGATTGGGTTAATACATAGTAACCCCAAGGGCCAGTAATTCCATCTATAGCTTTTACTTTCGATAAAGTATATACCTGCAATACAACCAATACAAAAAATAATGGCAATAATGTTAAAACGATTTGTATTATGTGCTTAAAGTTTTTCTTTTTAAATAAATCAATAATAGAAAATTCTTTTTCGAATAACAATTTGTAGAAGAACAAAATCATAATCAATACCAGCATAGTTTCTTTTGCAAAAACACCCAGCATTGCTGGAATAAGGTAAAAATAATATTTTCTTTTAGCTGGAAATAAGTGGTAAACAGCAAATGATGCTACTATACAAAAAGTTGAAATCACATCGGAACGGGAAATAATATAATTGAGGGTTTCGGCATTGGCTGTATGTATTGCAAACCATCCTGCAGCAAGTATTGCAGCATAGTGTATCCATTTTTGGTGAAGAGAATTTAATAACAGTTTTTTATACACAAAAAACAGAAGCACACATAATAAAATATGCCATAAAAAAGTAGATAAATGAAAGTAAAATGGTTTAAGTCCGCCAGCTAGCCAATAATCTATTGCCAGTGTTGTGGTAACCACTGGCCTTAACCCCCAATGTGCTGGAGATGCACTAAACATTTGAGGGTTGGTAAAAAATTCTGGAATATTGCTCAGTTTCCGAATATGTACATTATTTACAATGGTATGTGAATCATCGAAATGAAATTCGTTGTTAAAATGGTTGGAATAAGCCAAAATTAATATGACTAAAAAAAGAAGTCCTAAAAAAAGGGTATTTCGATTATTAGCTTTCATATAAAAAAATTACTAGTTTGTTTTACTTTTATTAGTTTGTTTAAATTGTTCTTTTAACAATGCCAACTCTTGCGTAAGCTTAGTAATACTTTTTTGCTGTTTTGAATTTACAATAGATAAGTGTAACAAATAAATAAGTATAAAAAAAATAAAGCCTGTAAACACAAAATTTGCGGGTTCATATACGCCAAATAATTTTGAAACCGCATCGAGTCCTTTTCGCCAAAAAGAAAATAATGCCAATAAAACGGTAATCAGCAGCCATACAATAGCATATTCTTCTCGCAGCTTTGCTTTTACAATCAATCTTGCTATAAATGCAAGAAAGATCAAGTTTGTACAAATTACAATGATTTGAATTTTGGCCATAATTTATTTTCTAATAAATGAAAAAAACATTGCGATACTTACTTTAACAATGTAATATAATTGATACAAGTGTTGAATAGAAGATTTTCCGCCCTGTCTTTCTTTCATTATTACAGGCGTTTCGTAGATACTTAACCCAGATTTTGCAAAAATAACAATTGACTCGGGCTCAGGATATTCGTCAGGATAATATTGAACAGCCAGTTCAATTGCTTTTCTATCAAATAAACGAAAACCAGAAGTGCTGTCGTAAATATGTATGCCGGTAAAAAATTTATTTAACCAATGAAAATAACCAATACCCCATCGCCTGAGTAAAGAAGATTGAAACCCTTGCTTAACTAAAAATCTGGAACCAATTACAACATTCGCCTGAGTATTTTGCCAACATTGTAAAAGTTTGTTCAGTTCGGCTGGTGGGTGTTGTCCATCGCCATCCATTTGAACTGCTACATCAAAATTGTTTTCCCAAGCGTATTTGTAGCCAGTTTGCGTGGCTCCCCCAATGCCAAGATTTACAGGTAAATTAATCACTACAACCGAAAATTTTTCAGCAATCATACTAGTATTGTCATTTGAGCAATCATTAATTACTGCAACAGTTATTGTAAATGTATTTGGCACAACCATTTGATTCAATTCATTTAGTAATGATACAATTGAATCTTCTTCATTAAAACAGGGTATAATAATGAGTAGTTGAGTTGCCATAATATGCAAAAAGCTTACAAATAAAAGCAAAGAATTGCAAAGAATTACTTTTGAAACCAAATTGCTAAATCCACTTATCTTGTTTAAAAGCATCTAAGGGTTCGTAGTTCATATACTGTACAAACCTTGGTTGATTAGAGCTGTTTACACTGCTGCCATGCGGAAGTGCATGATGCCAAATGATAAAATCGCCTGCATTAGCAACAATAGGCTGAACACCCAAACTGTAAATATTTTCATTTCGTGGTTGTACATCAGGTGGCAGATTATGTAACCATGTTTCTATTCTGTTATGAAATCCTGGGACCAAAGAAAAGGCTCCTTGATTGTATGCTGTGTCTGCCAAATACAATATGCCTTGTGTACCAAATGGAATTGGCATTTTTAAACTTACATCCCAATGCATCCGTGGACCAGGAAATTTCCAAGTTTCAGTTTCAGGTGGGTTAAAACCAACTCTATCAGCATTTATCCATAAATCTTTGCGCTGCCATAACTGTTCATAGGC
Source organism: Chitinophagaceae bacterium (assembly GCA_947456805.1). Classification (GTDB taxonomy): domain Bacteria; phylum Bacteroidota; class Bacteroidia; order Chitinophagales; family Chitinophagaceae; genus UBA1930. The sequence continues at coordinate 7,498 of CANGTN010000015.1, forward strand.
TTTTCGAATAATTGGTGAATTTCTGTTTTTCTCTAATGCGGGGTGCTGAAATAGCTGAACCATGATACCCTGTTTTGCCGTATGTGGAGAATACCATGTATTGCTGTTGTAACGTTCTATATCTATATAATTACAAATGGCCTCAATAGTACATTCACAATCTTCTTTCGATACTGCATTGCGTATAATAATGTATCCATTTTCATTCCAAAAGTTCATATCCGATTCCGATAAAACCCAATCTTCTGCTTCGTTTGCAATATATGCAACCTTCATTGTATCTATATAATTATTAAATTGTTCAATTTTAAGATTATTTAGTTTTCCATTGTTTAAATGCAAAATCCAATTTTCCAGCGTTTCAAAATCAGGGTTTTCTTCGTGTAAATACTTGACTGTTTGCTCAATTCCTATATTTAAAACACCTAATAATGTTATATCAATATTCCACTCATTAAGTAGGGTATCCTGCTTAATTTCTCCACTTATCAATAACCTATTTTTATGCCAGTAACGCTTTAGGTGTTTAACATTAAGAAACCCCACTTCTTTAGATTCAGCTAACTGAAGAGATTCCAGCATAATTTAAGTTTTTAATTAATTACAATTCAAGCTCTATTCCCCATATGAGTAAACACTTGTTCTGTGTTAGGTAAAGATATTTTTAAAACACAAATACTTTATAACTTTTTACTCAAAGCTATGCAATAGAATATCATTCAAAATTTTTAATACTACAGAAATATTATAAACTTAGACTTTCAACAATCACATCTTTGCTCAACAGTTTTACTGTGGCTTTTCATTGTATTTTAAAGGGCTTGGGGGTTGCTACTAGAACAGGTGTACTTTTAAATATATTATTCACTATTAATTTGCATGGAATAAGCCTATCACTTCAATTTAAATTTATCTGCCTAAATTTACCATAAACTAACTTATTTCTCTAGTCAACTAATTTTGATAAAGTATGACGGTTGAAACTAAAAAAATGATAGATTTTGTTGAATCGATTGGTATAACTGTTGATTTTGGTATTATTCCACCAGAAAAGGAATTTGTTCCTGGTATTTGTATTCATCATGGTGGCTTGCTTATTGATATTGATTCTCTTAAATATCCTGGAGATATTTTGCATGAAGCTGGACATCTCGCAGTAGCAAGTGCTGAGAATAGAAAAAAAATGGATGGAATATTAACTAATGATCATAATGAAGCACCTGCTGAAGAAATGATGGCCATTGCCTGGAGTTTTGCTGCAGCTATATATTTAAACATTGATCCTAAGATTATTTTTCATGAGTTTGGGTATAAAGGTGGTGGTGGTTTTATAGCAGATAATTTTACAAATAAAAATTATTTTGGTGTACCTATGCTACAGTGGTTAGGGTTTACAAAAGATGAGAAAAATGCAGCTGCAGAAGGAATTCCAGCATACCCACACATGTTAAAGTGGTTAGGTACTTGATTGTATTTAATATACCATTGTTTTCTCAGTACCCTGTTTTGTGGTTTTAAAATTTATCAATTATGTATTTAGTTATCCCTACTTTATTAAATAATGCAGAACAGTTGCAAATAAAAGAATTATTGAATGCTGCAACTTTTACAAGTGGTAAAATTACAGCAACTGGTGCAGCGTTGAAAGTGAAAAACAATGAACAGCTTGACCGTGAAGCTTATTATACCAAAGCTATTAATCAAGTTTTGGAAAAAGCCTTAATGACAAGTCCAATATTTAGAGAATCCACACAACCCAAAAGCATACTTCCATTTTTAATAAGTAGGTATTACACAAACATGGAATATGGCTGGCATGTAGACAGTCCTTTAATGGCTGTAGATCAAAACATTATAAGGGTTGATTTAAGTATTACTATTTTTTTAAATGATGCATCCGAATATGAAGGTGGCGAATTAGAAATTGAAACTCCAAGCGGATTAAAAACTTTCAAGTTGAATTCAGGAGACGCAGTAATATACCCTACAACACAGCTACATAGAGTGAAACCCTTAACTGCTGGTGTAAGAATGGTAGCAGTTAGCTGGATTCAAAGTATGATTAAAAGTACTGAACAAAGAGATTTGTTGTTTCAACTAAAATCTTTACAAGAACTACTCAATCAACAACAACAAGGTTCTTCTTTACACTTGTTATCTCAACAAGTATACAGCAACCTTTTACGCATGTTTACCGATTTATAATTTTTATCTGCAACTAAACTTTTTATGAAACAAATTCATATTGGCGTATTAATACCAAGCTCAACTATTTTTCCTATCGGTAAAGATTATGAAAAGGGATTGAAAGAAGGTTTATCGAGTTTTCCAGAACTAGAATTTGAAATTACTAAAGAATTTATTGGGCAAGGTGGGCATGTAAAAACAGAAGAAGCCGTTACAAAATTAATTACATATGACGACGTAGATCTTTTAACAGGGGTTGTATCTGGGTATACTGCTGAAAGAATGAAAGAGAAATTCAACTTAGCAAAAAAACCCTTTGTTGTTTCTAACCTAGGTGAGCAATTGCCCTTATATGAACGATTGAATGAGTATATTTTTTTTAACTCTTTTTTTTTATGGCAACATGCTTGGTCATTAGGTTATCAGGGTGTTAAACGTTTTGGCAAAAAAGGTATGTTTGTTGGTGCTATTTACGATAGTGGCTATAGCTTTTCTCATATGTTTAATGAGGGCATGAAAGCTGCTGACCCAAACAGTGAATGGTCTTTCTCTATTCCACCAATGCCAAACAAAGGCGAACTTTCGGATATGAATATTGTTTTTCCATTTATAGAAAAATATCAACCTGATTTTATTTTCGCTGCTTTTTGTGGTTCAGAAACCACCTTGTTTTTAAATAGGTTCATAGAGGAAGGATGGCATAAACGAATACAGCTTGTAGGACTACCATTTTTGTTGGATCCATTTATCCCTTTGAAAGATGACCTTGTTTGCTACAGCACTTTACCCACAGCTCATCACCCTAGCATTACAGCTAAAAAATCGTTTTACCACTTGGGTTTTTTAGCTGGTTGTGGAATTGCACAAGCTGCAATTAAGGTAGTAGACTGGAAACAATTACAACAACAATTAGAGGTAGATGGAGCTTTTTTTAACATTAATCATTTACCACATGAAAAAAACATTAATCATGAAACTATCTTACCGGTGCTTACAAAAAATATTATTACCGCAAATTCAGAAGAATATACAACTGAAATTTTAGAAGAAAGTAAAACGCTTTGTTTAAGAGATCCATTAATTAAACAATTGGATTCGTCTCTTCAATTTGGTTGGATAAATCCCTATTTAGCAATTTAAATTTTATGTCTCCTAATTTAGTATAATGAAAATATTCATCCTCTGTAACTCGGAATCACTTGCTTTGCCTAGTATATATCAATTATTACATAACAACCAATTAGTGGGTGTTGGAATACCCCAAAAACAAGCAAAACGCTTAACTAAAGTTGTACAAAAAACAGGATTAAATTATGCCAATATTCATGTGCTTCAAAAAGAAAATTTATCTGTTCAACTGAATTATTTATTAACCAGCACAGCAGCCGATTGTTTGATTGCACTAACATTTCCTTGGCAAATTCCAACTGATATTTTAAACCAGCCAACATTTGGGTGCATTAATTTTCATTTTGGATTATTACCAAAATACAAAGGAGCCGATCCTGTATTTTGGCAACTTAAAAACCAGGAAGTATTGGGTGGAATAACCATTCATAAAATGACTGAAAAAATTGACGAGGGCAATATTTTACATGTTGCTGAAGTACAAATTATTCCTGGCGAAACCTATGGAATTCATTGTTCAAGACTGGCAATGCTTGCTGCTGAATTAGTAAGCCAGTTACAAGAAATTTTTCAAAATAATGCAATTACACAAGTGCAACATCATTCAGCAGAATATTTTTTAGCTCCATCCATTCAGCAATTGAGTATTAACTGGCAAACGCAAACGGCAGATGAAATTGAATGCTTGGTAAATGCTAGCAATCCAAAATATGATGGTGCAATCACCTCCATCAAACAACAAGAAATAAGAATATTAGAAGTAGCTCCAGCAGACGTAAACACAACAGATATTTTTGCAGCTGGTGCCATTGTTTATGCAGATGCCACTTATGGTTTAATTGTAGCATGCATAAATAAACAGTTCTTAAAAATTAATATTGTTCATAACAATGAAGGCTATTTGTCGGGCATTAAACTGTTTAACATGGGCTTAAAAGTAGGAGATTGTTTTATTTAGCAATCAATTGCATTGCTTTTATTTCAACCAATAAATTATCTGCCAATTCATTGGCAACGGGTGTATTTAATAAACGTAACGATGCTACCATCATTCGTTTACTTTCAATATCCTGACCTTTTTTTACAATTGCTGCAACTTCTTTTTTAACAGAAATTGAAGGACTTTGAAATAGGTTTTTAACCCAATCATTCACAACGCAATCCATTACCAAGTGTATTCTATCAAACTGGCTTTTGTTATTAATGTTGTGTAGTAATGCTAAGTTCATATACCAACATTCTCCTTCTTTCATTTTAATTTGTTCGCCTTCTAAAAAAAACTCTACGAGTTCGTTTGTTTTAATTGGAATGTGTAATCGAATTTCTCCTTCTTCAAAATATAAGTCTCTATCGCTGTGTGCATGAATTACAGTACCAGCTTCTAATTTTAACAGCCTAATGCCCAATTTTTCACATTTAAATTCATTAATGATTGCTTGTAACGCAGGACAACTTTTCATTAATTCTGTATCAGCAAAAACTGCCGTTGCAGCATCATGAGCAATAATATTATGAAGACTTCCATTAACTGAACGAAGTGGTAAAGCACTCCATACTCCTTCGAAATGCTGGGTATTGTAGTGAAGCTTCCACGATTGTGTTTCTAGTGAAGCCAAATCGTTTTGCATTGCGTTTATATCAAACAAAAAAGGTAATTGCAAATATTTAATCATTGGGTTGCTTTGTTATGATACAATTATTAATCACCAACACATCTAATTTACACTTAAAGAAAAAATCGATAGCCTCGTAAGGTGTTTCTACAATTGGCATTCCTTTTCTGTTAAAAGAGGTATTTAGCAATACAGCTATATTGGTAATTGATTGAAATGCTGAAATTAATTCATGGAAATGTTTATTCCAATCTGCAGTTACAGTTTGTACCCTACATGTACAATCTACATGTACAATGCCACTTAATATCTCTTTCCAGTTTGGTTTAATTTTATCAATCATAATCATGTAAGGGCTTTCATGCCCATATTCAAAATACTCATTTACTTTTTCCTTTAAAACTGCAGGAGCAAATGGCCTGAAATCTTCTCTAAACTTAATATTGCTGTTTATAAAATGTTGAATTTGTAGTTTTCTCGGATCAGCCAAAATACTTCTAAAACCCAATGCCCTTGGTCCAAATTCAGCTCCTTCTTGAAACCAGCCAATCACTTTGCCATCAGCCAAATAAGCTGCTGTTTTATTGATATAATCGTCGTAAAATCCAAAATTGAATTGTACAGTTTTGTTGTTTTGCTGGAATTGTTCAATAGCTGCTATCGTTTCATTGGTATCGTATATTTTACCAAAAGCAGTAGATTTATTGTGTGTTTTTTTTGGTTGTTTTAATGTTTCAATCCAGCCATAAAATGCACAGCCTAAAGCTAGTCCATTATCACCTGCTGCGGGCTCTATATAAAAATTATCTAAGCCTAGTTCTTGTACAATTTTTGTATTACATACTGCATTAAGTGCCACACCACCGGCATAACAAATATTGGTATTTTTTTGAAGAGATAGCCTTTGTTTAAAAATGTACAATACTGCTCTTTCTAATTCTTGCTGAACCCATTTTGCAATATCGGCATAATATTGAAAATTTTCTTTTAGTGGTCTGTGTAAGGAATCCATTGGCTGTGTAAACAATGCCAACACTTCTTCTCTAACAAACACCCTTCCATCTTTTAATAAAAAAATATCTTCTGTATATACCCCATCTCGTCCATAAGGAGCCAAGCCCATTAATTTGCCAGCATCATCCATATTACCAAAACAATATCCACTAACCATGCTGTAAAAACCACCTATTGAATGTTTGGATGTTGGAAGATGAACTGGGTATTTATTATCATATAAAGATATTATCGAAAAATCTTTATATAAGGCAATAAGCTGTTTGCCATCGAAATGATAATAACTGTCTTTCTCTCCAAATAATCCTGGGGTTGCATTTACATCTAGTGGAATAATTGGATAATCTAAATCTTCGCAATGATCATAAGGGCTGCCACAACCATCAATTACCATTACATTAGATGTTTCAAAAGGAGATGTCCCTACAGCACTATAAGCATGCGCTAAATGATGAGAAATAGTAATAAAAGGTACTGTACAATTCTCGCCAAATAAACGTTTACCTCTAAAAGAGGCTGGGTAAATAGTATCTTTCTCAAAATTGGCAACCTGCACTACTAAAGACAGATCGTTTATTGAAATGCCTGCAGCGTTTAAACAATATTGAACTGTTAAAGAATCATTGCCACCATCATGTTTTATACGACTCAACCTTTCTTTTTCTATAGCTACAATTATTTCACCATCTTTTAAGATACAGGAAGAACCATCATGCGATAATCCTGTACCGAGTACATATATGGGCTTTTTTGCAGACATTATACTATAAAAGTTGTAAAACGGTTGTCTGATTTGAATAACCTATAGCAGTTAGTGAAAAAATAAAGTTAAATAAATTGTATGCCTCATTAGCAGACAACAATATTTTATTGATTGTATTTTTACATTCAACTGATTTAGAAACATTTGTTTGAACTGGCACAACTAAGATTAACTATAGATTGGAAGTGGCAATGAAATTTTATTTTTTTGCAAATTTTCGTCGAAATCAATGTCAATTCTACCAATAGATGTTCCAATAAATTTATTGCTAGTTAACAAAACAGCTTCTTTATGCAGGTTGGTAGTTGTAAGCTGAATAGGTTTGTTGCTAAAATTATTGCCACTTATAATTAGGTCGATACTATGGGTATTGGCAGTTAAATCCATATCATTTTTTATCGCTTTTTTATTGTTTGCGATGTTGTTGGTAGAAAGGCAAATCACCAAATTACAGTTATGCTGTTCCTTTAGTTCTTTAGCTTTATTACTCAACAAGGCAGCTTTTCTTTTTATTCCGGAAATGGTACTAGTTTCACTAAAATCATTCGCAACCAAACCTATTTTAATTTTTCCTTTCTCAATAATTTGAGTATTCTTACTTAGCGCTGTTAAACCAGTTTTTGCAGCCAGTGAATTAAATAATTTAGCAGATTTTATATCATTTTTTCCAGCTACCACTAGGTCGTAACCAAGTGTCTTTAATTTTATTAATCGTTGAATTACAATTTCTTCTTCTACCTTTTTGTGGGGACAGATATTTCCATTCTGAAGCAATAAAACATTATAATTTCTTGCAATAATATCTTGTACCGAATATTTTATTGCTTTAATATTTGTACTAAATGCATCGTTCGAATTATTGGTTTTTCCATCAGAAGCCAAATCACTGCTGAAAACTATTGTGAGCCTATTTAATTCTTTTTTTGTAACAGATTCAAGTGAGTTTGCAACAACATTAAGTGGTTTTAATAATGCGATTGCACTAGCAGCAAAGGCTGTTTCTACTAAAAACTTTCTTCTATTTTGCATAATTGGTAATCGATTTTTAAAGAAACCAAAGAAATAACAACTTATCGAATATTAAAAATATTGGTTTATAACTAAATTAAAAAATTAATTTGCTTATCGAATGTGTATTGAACTAAATATGTAAATCTTTCATAAATTACTGAGTAGTGACATTTAGTAAATAAAACCGTAATTGCACAATGAGCGATTACAACGGTAATTCAACACTTTGGTTTAAATACAATCAAATTGCAAATTATCAATTTTTAGGTTCTTCCTAAAAAATTTGTATAAAAAGTTTTGTTTTAAGATGAATTACTTTACTTTTATTGAAACAATACAATCATGGAAGGAACTATTGGAGAAATACGCATGTTTGCTGGCAACTTTGCCCCAAGAACTTGGGCCTTTTGTCAAGGTCAAATTATGAGCATTGCTTCTAACACAGCACTGTTCTCAATTTTAGGTACCACCTATGGCGGTAATGGTCAAACAACTTTTGCTTTACCTGATTTTAGAGGTAGAGTAGCTGTTGGTGCAGGTACTGGACCTGGGTTATCGAATATTCAATTGGGTCAAATAGGTGGAACTGAAACAGTAACTTTACTTACAACCCAAATACCTGCTCATACCCACACAGCTACTGCTGGTACTGGTGGTACTGGAACTGCAACCCTAAATGCAGTAACTGCAAATGGTAATACGCAAAGCCCTTCAGGCAATTATTTGGCTGCAAGCCGCACGGCATCTGTTGCATCTTATATCGCATCAGGTACTACTGCAGCAATGAATGCAGGCTCTATAACTTTAAGTAATATTACTGCAGGTGCACCAACAATTGGTATTACAGGCAGCTCTCAACCACATTCAAATATGCAACCTTATTTGGGCATGAATTATGTAATCTGCTTACTTGGAATTTTCCCTAGCCGAGACTAATAATCTATAATTCGTTAGTCATAAAAATATTTAGTTATGGATGGAACTATTGGAGAAATACGCATGTTCGCTGGCAACTTTGCCCCAAGTACTTGGGCTTTTTGTCAAGGTCAACTTATAAGCATTGCTTCTAACACAGCATTGTTCTCAATTTTAGGTACCACCTATGGCGGTAATGGTCAAACAACTTTTGCTTTACCTGATTTTAGAGGTAGAGTAGCTGTTGGTGAAGGTACTGGACCTGGGTTGTCGAATATTCAATTGGGTCAAATAGGTGGAATTGAAACAGTAACTTTACTTACAACCCAAATACCTGCTCATACCCACACAGCTACTGCTGGTACTGGTGGTACTGGAACTGCAACCCTAAATGCAGTAACTGCAAATGGTAATACGCAAAACCCTTCGGGCAATTATTTGGCTGCAAGCCGCACAGCATCTGTTGCATCTTATATTGCATCAGGTACTACTGCAGCAATGAATGCAGGCTCTATAACTTTAAGTAATATTACTGCAGGCGCACCAACAATTGGTATTACAGGCAGTTCTCAACCACATTCAAATATGCAACCTTATTTGGGCATGAATTATGTAATCTGCTTATTTGGAATTTACCCTAGCCGAAACTAATATTTAAATTAATTTAAAGACAAAATTTGCATTTTGGTTGGCAATTTTGCTCTAGGGGTTTGTGATACTCAATTACTGCCTATCAATAAATGGACTCACTCTATTCAATTTTAGGTACCACAAATGGTGGTACTGATTAAACATATCTTACGTTCCCCTATTTCATAGGTATAACTTGGTTAGTTTTTTGAAAACCCACTCTCAAGATTATATTTTATTTTTTCTTGCACCAACTTTATAACCAATAATACCCGCTGTGCCAACAGTTGCCAGAATCAGTAGAAAAATTTTTAGTACTTTGTTACTACCATTATTAGAATTTTCATTTTGATTATCTAATACTTTAGCAGAAGTTTCCGTATTATTATCGATAGAGTTTTGTGAAATATTTTTTGCTAAATCAATTCAAACTTTTTTCAACCTATTGCATTTTCATTAGTACATAATCAGCAATATTTTGTGGTGGTTATGTTTTACCTTTCAGTTGGTTAATAAGCTCATCAATAGAAAATTCATCTCCCTAAAATTTTATTTTTTGAAAACTAGTTTCTGAATTAAACAGAATCTTTTGCAACTGGCGATTAATTTCTTATGCTGGAGGGTAGCGGTGATTTACTATTTTTTCTGATTTCATCCAAAGTTCTGGTGGACAAGTGATTCCAGTGAACACATCCTTTCTTTGTGCTTTATAAATTACTCTGAAGACGATTGGGCTCATTCCATCGCTCAACATTCTACTGGATTTTACCATAAAGGTAAATTGAACTTCTGAAGACCCTTTCTTGTTGTTACTCATGTTAATTTGTTTTAATAGTTTAAAAATCAACACTTTATAAAACAAAATAGTGTGCTATATGAAGCAGAATGAAGTAATTAAACCCAATGAAGAGAGCACTGAAAAAAGTGCTCCGGAATTACACCAAATTTGTGCTATTATGTGCACATATATTCATTTAGTGTAAAATAAAAAAGGTTGAAAATCATCATGTTTCATTGATTTTCAACCTTTAAAGTGGTGTGGGCCGGGATTGAACCGGCGACACAAGGATTTTCAGTCCTTTGCTCTACCAACTGAGCTACCGCACCTTCACCCTGTTACGAATGAGTTCCTTTCGGGGGAGCAAAAATAGGGGGATTTCGCAAATAATCCACATCAAATTATTTTTTATCTCATTTTTATTGAGATTATTCAAATACTTTTTCTGTACTAATATTTTCCAACACCGCATTCCACAATTCATTTCTTTTTGTCAATGCTTCAATTGAAGCTTTTGTTGCTGCTTCCCATTTGTCATAATCGGTTCCGCAAAGTGTGGTTACCATTTCAATTGCCAAATGGCTGTGATGATCTCCATCTACTTCAATATGCCTTTCCAAATAATATTTAAACACATTCAATGCTTCAGTATGTGACATAGAAAGTTCTTTCACAATTCCAATAAACATGTCGGGTATCAAATCTTCTCTTCCAAAAGTAAATACAGCTGCTTGAACATGTATTGGCTCATTGCGAATAATATGAAATGTATAGTTTACAAAATTTTGAATGGTAACAGGTAATTTTAATTTTTCCATCGCCACTGTAATATCAACACCTTGTTGCAGGTAATAAATCAAACCTTCAATAATAGTAGTATCTGCACCCATTTGTTGCATTGCTTTCAAATACAATTCAAAATGGCTAATTCGGTTGCCCTGCTCATCTACATCACTCTCTTCGCCCAATACTATTTCATTAATTAAATAACGTGTATTGGCATTACCAATAGGCAGCCACGGCGTATCTGTGCAAGTAAGATTTTTTTGCAAGCTTTTTAATAAGCTCATAAAATCCCAAACTGCAAAAACATGCCATTGGGTAAATTTTTGAAGTTGGTCAAGCGTTTGCATTTGAGCATACAAAGGATGTGCAACCAATTGTTCACGGACAGGAGCGATAGATGCTTTTAGCGTTTCAATAAATTTATTCATAAGAATGTTGATTGCCTTTACAACAAATAACAAAATAAAAGGTTGCCTGTTTCTGGCAACCTTTTAATAAAAGTATTTTTACCTCAATTAAAATTCGCAGTTCTTAGGCGTTCTTGCAAAAGGAATTACATCTCTAATATTGGTCATGCCTGTTACAAATTGAACCATGCGTTCAAAACCCAATCCAAACCCTGCATGTGGCACAGTACCAAAGCGGCGTGTATCTAAGTACCAGCTCATTTCTTCAGCAGGAATATGAAAGTCCTTCATTCTTGCTTCTAATTTCTCCAGGCGTTCTTCTCTTTGACTCCCTCCCACTATTTCACCAATCCCAGGAGCCAAAATATCCATTGCTGCTACAGTTTCTTTTCCGGGTTCGCAACCATCATTCATGCGCATATAAAATGCTTTGATAGCTGCCGGATACCCGGTTACAATAACAGGCTTTTTAAAATGTTTTTCTACCAAATATCTTTCGTGTTCGCTTTGCATATCAATACCCCAACTTACATCGTACTTGAATTTCTTTTTTTTGTAAGCCGGACTATCCAACAAAATCTGAATAGCTTCTGTATAGGTGATTCTTTCAAATTGATTGTCTGTTACAAACTTTAATTTTTCAATCAATCCCATCTCACTTCTTTCTGCTTGTGGTTTTTGTTTTTCTTCTTCGGCAAGTCTTGCATCTAAAAACTCAAGATCTTCCATATTATGTTTCATGGCATAACGAATCAGGTATTGAATAAATTCCTCAGCCAAATTCATATTGTCTTCAATGTCATTAAAAGCAACTTCGGGTTCTATCATCCAAAACTCGGCAAGATGCCTAGCAGTGTTGCTATTCTCTGCTCTGAACGTTGGTCCGAATGTATAAATCTCACTAAAAGCCATTGCCCCCAATTCGCCTTCCAATTGACCACTAACAGTAAGGTTGGTACTTTTACCAAAAAAGTCTTCTTTAAAATCTATTTCTCCTGTTTCATTTTTTGCAGCACTTCCATCCACAGGCAATGTGGTAACCCTAAACATTTCTCCTGCACCCTCTGCATCGCTCGAGGTAATAATAGGCGTATGTAAGTACACAAATCCTTTTTCATTAAAAAACTGATGCACTGCAAATGCCAATGAATGTCTTAAACGAAATACAGATCCAAACGTATTCGTTCTAAAACGCAAATGGGCAATCTCCCTCAAAAATTCAAGGCTATGTTTTTTAGGTTGCAACGGATATTTTTCTGCATCACTCAGTCCCAATATTTCTATGGTATTCGCTTTTAATTCTACTTTTTGTCCTTTACCCAAACTTGCTACAACCTCGCCTGTAACTTTCAAAGAAACCCCTGTTGTAATATTTTTCAACGTAGCATCATCCAACAAACCTAAACTAGCAACTACTTGCAAATTATTATTGGTACTACCATCATTCAATGCAATAAACTGGTTATTCCTAAACGTTCGTACCCAACCCATTACCGTTACGGTATGTCCTGTTTGCTCACTTTGCAGAAGTTCTTTTACCTTAATTCGTTTGTTAAACATGCTAAAAATTATTTTATTGGATTCAGCTTTGATAGCTATGTTGTAGCTTTTGTTGCGTCGCACTCTTGTACTTTCTGTTCATTGTGCACCAAAAATCTAAGCAACTACAACACTCAAATTTGTGACAAATATACACTTCAAGCTTTGTTCAACTTTAAACAAAACAAGGTCTTTAAAAAAAAATTTGTTTAGTTACAAAAACCTTTCTTAACATTGCATTGGAAATAATGTTGGTGGTTTCAAAGATTTTAATTCTCCGGCACATCAGCAAAACGTCTATTCCAAATCAGCACAAATCATATTTCACTTAGTATTACAACATTAGTTCGCAAAAAACTTTATAGAACAGACTCCAAATTTTTCATTTAAATATCTATATGTACGACATCTTGCAATTGAACGACATGCTACTTCCCGAGCTTTTAGACGTAGCAGAAACTTTAAAAATTACCAATGTTAAAAAATTAGATAAGCAAGAACTTATCTATAAAATACTCGATAGCCAAGCCTTGCAAGAAAGTGCTGCTAAAGAAACCAAAAAGCCAAGAACCAGAAAACCCGCAACGGTAAAAACGACTACTGCAATTATTACGGAAGAAGCTGAAGTAATGCAGCCTGCAGAACCTGTGAAAGAGGAGAAGAAAATTGTGGTGAGTAAGGCAAAAAAAGTAAAACCTTCAGAACCTGTTGCAGAAACAATTACACCTGATTTGGCACAACTGGCTGAGCAAATGTTACAAGCAGCTGAAGCAGCAGATAAAAATGTTGCTGTTACCGAAACGACAGCACCAACACAAGATGCCCCACAACAACACCAGCCACGACCTAACTATCCTCGCAGAGAACAACCTGTTTTTAATATTGAATTCGACGGAGTTATTTCAGGAGAAGGTGTATTAGAAATGATGCCCGATGGATATGGTTTTTTAAGAAGCAGCGATTATAACTATTTATCATCTCCGGATGATGTTTATGTTTCTCCATCTCAAATAAAATTATTTGGTCTTAAAACAGGTGATACAGTTGCAGGATCTGTTCGTCCACCAAAAGAAGGCGAAAAGTATTTTGCGCTTTTAAAAGTAGATACCATCAATGCATTCAAACCGGAAGAAGTAAGAGACAGAATTCCGTTTGATTATTTAACACCATTATTTCCGTACGAGAAACTAAACTTGTTTACTTCTCCTACCAACTACAGCACTCGTATCATGGATTTGTTTACGCCTATTGGTAAAGGTCAGCGTGGCTTAATTGTAGCGCAACCTAAAGTAGGTAAAACGATGTTGTTGAAAGAAGTTGCCAATGCAATTGCTGCCAATCATCCTGAATGTTATTTAATGGTGGTGTTGATAGATGAAAGACCGGAAGAGGTAACCGATATGGAAAGAAGTGTAAAAGCAGAAGTTATTGCATCCACTTTTGATGAGCCTGCAGAAAAACATGTGAAGGTTTCTACCATTGCATTACAAAAAGCAAAAAGATTGGTAGAATGTGGTCATGATGTTGTGATATTATTAGATAGTATTACCCGCTTGGCTCGAGCACACAATACTGTTGCACCAAGCAGTGGTAAAGTTTTAAGTGGTGGGGTTGAAGCCAATGCGATGCAAAAACCAAAACAATTTTTTGGTGCTGCCCGTAAAATAGAACATGGTGGATCTTTAACTATTTTGGCTACTGCATTAATTGAAACAGGTAGTAAAATGGATGAGGTGATTTTTGAAGAATTTAAAGGGACCGGCAACATGGAATTACAATTGGATAGAAGATTAGCCAACAAGCGTGTTTATCCGGCAATTGATTTGGTTTCATCTAGCACAAGAAGAGATGATTTGTTGTTGGATAAAGATGTATTACAACGTATGAATATTTTGCGTGTGTTTATCAATGATATGAATACCGATGAAGCAATGAGTGAATTATTGAAACGCATGAGGGGCACCAAAGACAATGAAGAATTTTTAGCAAGTATGAACAGATAATAAAATCAACACTTACTATTTTTTCAATAGCCATTGGTAATGTATATCAATGGCTATTTTATTGAAACCCTTTTCTCTATTAATTTTAATCTATGCAAATAAAAAGTAAATTACCCAACGTAGGTACAACCATTTTTACAGTAATGAGCCAATTGGCCGTAGAACACAATGCTGTAAACTTAGGTCAGGGATTTCCTGATTTTAAAATGAGCGAAGAATTAATTGCATTGGTAAATGCTGCCATGCAAAAAGGCAACAACCAATATGTACACATGAATGGTTTACCAATACTCAGAGAAAGACTTGCAGCAAAATACAACAAACTTTATGGAAGCAACATTCATCCCGAATCAGAAATTACGGTTACGCCTGGCGGAACATATGCCATCTATACAGCATTAACAACCGTTTTACAACCTGGCGATGAAGTAATTGTTTTTGAACCTGCATACGATAGTTACATTCCCAATATTGAAATCAACGGTGCAAAAGCAATTACGATTAGTTTACAATTTCCTTCTTATCAGATCCCTTGGGATGAAGTAAAAAGTAAAGTGAATAGTAACACACGAATGATTATGATTAACAGCCCACATAACCCAACTGGAGCTGTTTTGAGCAAATCTGATATAGAACAATTAAGAGCTGTAGTAAAGGATACAAACATTATCATACTAAGCGATGAAGTATATGAGCATTTGATTTTTGACAACATCACCCATCAAAGTATTTTAAGATTTCCTGATTTGTTGGAAAGAAGTTTTGTGTGTTTTTCTTTTGGTAAAACCTACCATTGTACCGGCTGGAAATTGGGATATTGCATTGCACCAAAAGAGTTGATGCAAGAGTTCAGAAAAGTACATCAATTTAATTGTTTCAGCTGCGATAGCCCCAAACAATTTGCCTTGGCAGAATATTTACAAAATGAAGATGCTTACAATAATTTAGGCTCTGCAATTCAGCAAAAAAGAGATTTCTTCCGGTCTTTGATGAAAGAGACTTCATTCAAATGTATTCCATCCCATGGCAGCTACTTTGAATGTTACAGTTATCAAGGTTTAAGTGATTTAAACGACAAAAATTTTGCAATACACCTAACCAAAAATTTTGGTGTGGCAACGATTCCTGTTTCTGCCTTTTATAAAAATGCAGAAGACAATAAAGTAATTCGTTTTTGCTTTGCTAAAAAAGAAGAAACTTTAAAAATTGCGGCCGAAAGACTTTCAAGTTTTATAAAATGATAACTCATTCATTACATTACAATATGTACCTTTATTTTCTAAATTAAAAATTATGGCGCTCATTATTATTGGTTTGATATTATTTTTTGTAGCAATGGCAATCAACAAACAAGATGGCTTGGCTTCGAAGTTTGTAGGTCCTCTAAGAATAGGTTCTTTTTTGCTTGTTTTACTTGGTATTTCTACTTCTTGTATCAAACAAATTGATGCAGGTCAAATTGGTGTAAAATCTATGTTTGGTAAAGTTCAAGATGATGTGCTTACAAGCGGATTAACATTTGTAAACCCATTGGTAGATGTAAGCAAAATTGATATTAAAACACAAAACTATACCATGAGTGGCGTGCATGATGAAGGCACAAAATCCGGTGATGATGCTATCAGAACTTTAACTGCCGATGGTTTAGAAGTTACCATGGACCTAACAGTTTTGTATCGTGTACTGGCAAAAGATGCGCCCAGTATTATTAGAGAAACAGGATTAGATTACAGAGATAAAATTGTACGACCTGTAACAAGAACAAAAATCAGAGACAACGCTGTATACTACACTGCTGTTGATTTGTACAGTAAAAAAAGAGATGAATTTCAAAATAGAATTTTCAAAACGATTGATGAAGATTTTAAAAAAAGAGGTTTGGTATTAGAACAATTATTGGTTAGAAATATCACTTTACCTGCAACAGTCAAAGCTTCTATAGAAGAAAAAATTAAAGCCGAGCAAGATGCTCAAAAAATGGAATTTGTGTTGCAAAAAGAAAAACAAGAAGCCGAGCGTAAAAGAGTGGAAGCACAAGGTATTGCAGATTATCAACGCATTATGAGCAGCGGGCTTACCGATAAACAATTGCAATACGAACAAATACAAGTAATGAAAGGATTGGTTACATCACCCAACAGTAAAGTAATTGTAATGGGTGGAAGCAAAACGCCAATTATTCTTGATGATAAAAAATAATTGGCGTTTTAAGTATCTAACTTTTAGTTGATGATTATTGTCTCCAACTTCTGCCTCTTCTTGCAAAAACACCATGACCTCTGCTAGGCGCCGGTGCTACGCTAGCAGCTGATGGAGCAAAATTTGCATAAGCCATTTTGTATGGATGTTCTTCAACTACTGGAATTGAAATGCTAATCAGTTTTGTAATGTCTCTTAAAAATGGTCTTTCTTCTGCATCACAAAAAGAAATGGCAATTCCACTTGCACCGGCCCTTCCGGTACGTCCAATTCTATGCACATACGTTTCTGCAATATTGGGCAAATCAAAATTGATTACATGTGTTAAATCATCTACATCAATTCCTCTTGCTGCAATATCTGTAGCAACAAGCACTCTGATATTACCTTCTTTGAAATTGGTTAATGCACGTTGTCTTGCATTTTGAGATTTATTGCCATGGATTGCTTCAGCATAAATGCCTGCTTTATTCAAATCTTTAGTAACCCTATCTGCACCATGTTTGGTAGTTGTAAATACCAAAACTCTTTCAATTGTTTTATCTTGTAACAAATGCGTTAGCAACAATCTTTTATTGCTTTTCTCAACAAAATAAACAGCTTGTGTAATTTTTTCTGCAGTAGAAGATACAGGTGTTACTTCTACTTTAATTGGATTGTTCAGAATGCTATTTGCCAAGCCTGAAATTTCTCTTGGCATAGTTGCGGAGAAAAATAATGTTTGTCTTTTTGCAGGTAATGCCGTAATAATTTTACGTACATCATTAATGAACCCCATATCTAACATTCTATCAGCTTCATCTAATACAAATACTTCTAAATGATGTAAACTCACAAAACGTTGTTGCATTAAATCAAGCAATCTTCCGGGAGTTGCAATTAAAATATCTACACCACGTTTCAATGCCTGTACTTGACTGTGTTGAGATACACCACCAAAAACAACAGCATGTGTGATATCCATGTTTTTACCATAAGAAGCAAAACTTTCATCAATCTGAATTGCAAGTTCTCGGGTTGGTGTAAGAATCAATGTTTTAATGTGTTTATTAAAACCATTCTCTTTTCTCTTTTCTAAAAATAAATTTTGCAAAATAGGAATAGCAAATGCTGCTGTTTTCCCGGTTCCTGTTTGTGCGCAACCCAGTACGTCCTTACCTCTTAATATTTGCGGTATTGCTTGTTCTTGTATGGGAGTAGGTTGTGTGTAACCTTCGGTTTTGAGTGCCTGTAAAATAGGCTCTACTAAATGTAATTCTGTAAATAACAAATTATAGCTTTTTAAATAAAATAATTACAATCAATTTTTGTAATTGGTATCAACGAAAAATGATTGCGGTTTGTATATGCTCAGCTACCTATGACTTGAGAGCTTTTTTGTACGGAGAGAAAGTTATCCAGTCTTCTAAGAGGAGTATATGATGATGGCGAAGATAGGCTATTTAATCAACACTATTGTTTTTATTGGTTTGGCATTTGTAACTTTATTTTGAGTTTATCATTTTAATTTATCCTTTCACCTCTGCCAAAATATTTTCAATTCTTGTTTTTACAGCATCATATTTGGTATAACCTCTTGCTACTAAATAGAATTTTGATTCGGATGTTTGAAGGAATAAACAGGGATATCCAGTGACTTTTAATTGTTCGCACAAAGCAAACTCGTAACGGGCTTTTTCTTTATAGGCTTCACTTTTCAGCTTGGTATAAAATGCTTCATGCTGAATGCTGTATTTTTCTAAAAGATGTTTGTACGCTTCATCATCGGTTAAATCTCTGCCTTCAAAAAACAAGGCTATTTGCAAATCGGCAGCAAATTCTACCTGTCTTTCGGGATAATATTCTTTAACAATACACATGGCAATTGCAGCCTTTTCGCTATTGGGATACCAATCACTCAAATCCGGATTTTCAATATGCCATAAATAATCTTTACCAAATTCCATTCCGGAATATTCTTCTACCGTTTTGTATGCATTTAAAATATAATTCGCTGTAACCTTTATGTGTACTGGTTTTTCAGGCAATACCATTCCACCGCTAAGTACTTCCGTATGCATTTGTTCGTGGTATTCAGCTTCTATTTTTTTTATTATCGGGCTAAAGCCATAACACCAGCCGCAATAAGCATCATAACAATAAAACAAAATAGGATTCATCAAACAAAGATAACAGTGATATAGTTTAAATGAAATTACCTAGCTGAAAAATGTTATGAACGTAAAAGCGTGCGACGCAACAACAGCTCAATAGTAATTTTGTAGCCGGTATCATAATATAAACAACTTAACAACTTTCTTTTACTTTTGCTGTTTATAAGCAGTAGTGAACTACACGAACCTATTGATCTAATTAAACTTTTAAACGCACAGATATGCCAGGCTTTGAATTTTTTGGTGATGAAGAAAGAAAAGAAGTAAATGATGTTTTGGAAACAGGAATATTGATGCGCTATGGCTTTGATGGTCCTCGTAAAGGCATCTGGAAAAGCAATGAGTTGGAGAAAGCAATTACCCAAACATTTGGTTGCAAATACGCACAATTAACTAGCAGCGGGACAGCAGCATTAACAACTGCTATGGCTGCACTGGGCATAGGTGTGAGTGATGAAGTAATTATGCCTTCCTTCACATTTGTTGCAAGTTTTGAAGCTGTATTAAGCGTTGGTGCAATACCTGTTTTGGTTGATGTAGATGAAACCCTAACACTCAATCCAGAGGCTGTACGCAAAGCTGTTAATGCAAAAACAAAATGTATTATGCCTGTACACATGTGCGGGAGTATGGCTGATTTAGATGCATTGAAAGCAATTTGTGTAGAACACAATTTAATATTATTGGAAGATGCTTGCCAAAGTATTGGCGGCAAATACAAAGGCAAACATTTGGGCTCAATTGGTGATGCAGGGACTTTTAGTTTTGACTTTGTAAAAATGATTACTACTGCCGAAGGTGGTGTTGTAATGACGAATAATGAAGACGTGTATATTAAAAGCGATGGTTACACCGATCATGGACATGACCATAAAGGAGTAGATAGAGGTGCAGACCTTCATCCTTTTATTGGATATAATTTTAGAATCAGTGAATTGCATGCTGCTGTTGGATTAGCGCAAATTAGAAAGCTAGATATGTTTTTAAACTTACAACGAAAAAACAATAAAGCTTTGCGTAGTTATCTGGAACAAATACCGGAAGTGACTTTTAGGGTTGTACCTGAAGGTGGCGAAGACAGCTGTAGTTTTTTAAGTTGGTTTTTACCAACCGAAGCGCTGATGAAAGCAACTGTTGCTGAAATGAAAGCACAAGGAATTCTTGCAGGAAATTTTTACTGGTATGCAAACAATTGGCATTACATTAAGCAATGGCAACATTTACACGAAGCAACAACATTAAATACAATCAGCACCGAACAAAGAACTGCATTACATAATTTAGCTACTCAGGATTTTAGTGTTAGTGATGCGGTAATGAGCCGTTGTGTTTCTACTGCAATTAGCTTGGTGTGGACTGAAGAACAAATTAAAGACAAAGGTGAAAGAATGGTTGCGGTGATTAGGAAGGTTTTGGCAGAAGGATAAGAATTTGGTGAGACGGGAAGTAGTAAGACATAGAAGTAGGATTGATGACAGCCTCTAGCGTATTAGTGTTTTATTTAAAAAAGAACAACACTCCAAGTACGTTCCCAGATTGCTTGTGGCATCAAGTTTTGTATTCCTTCTTTCTCTTGTAATTCACCCGATGAGTCAATGCTATCGGCAATGCCGCACCAGGGTTCCAGGCAAACAAAATCAGCATCTTTAAAGCTCCATATTCCATAAAAAGGGAACCCATCAAACTGCATAGTTAAACCATGTTTTGACTTGGATGAAATGATTCCAATTGTTGTTGATTTCAAATTTTTAAAAACCAATGCATCTTTATAAAATAAAGATTTTGTAAGTGCCAATTGATTGGTATTATTTAACCATGGAATTGCTTCTTTTAAAATCAAACCTTCAGCTGAAAGTGGCCATATACTTGCATTTTCGGTTTCCGAAAATTGTAAATACCAATCTGTAAAATCTGTGTTATCCGTTAGTGGCACTTTAAATGCCGGATGTGCACCACAAGAAAAAAACATGGTTTCATAGCCGATATTTTTTACTGTGTATGTACAGATTAACTTGTTTTCATCAATTGTATAAGTAACAGCAAAAGAAAAATCAAAAGGATAATTTTTTAAAGTTGCTTCTGAGCTGTTTAAAGTATAGGTAACACTATTTTCTGTTTGTGTAGTAAGCTCAAAAAATGAATCTCTCGCAAATCCATGACGGCTTAGTTGATAGCTTTTATTATTGTAGTTGTATGTATTGTTCTTTAATCCGCCAACAATAGGAAATAATACAGGACTTTTTTTACTCCAATATGCAGGATCGGCATTCCATAGGTATTCTAAGCCCGTTTCTTTGTTGATGATACTTTGCAGTTCAGCGCCTTTAGAAGCGATTTCTATTTGAAGTATCTGATTGAAAATTCTTGTGTTCATTGGTTTGAATGACTTACTAAAACTTATTACTTACAACTTCACTAAAGTTTTTCGTACAATGCTCTCAGTTTTTCTCTTGTCATAATTTGTTCCCAGTCTTTGCCCAAAGCATTCTCCCATAAGGGTTTCATACCAAGGCTAACATTCATCATGGTGTCAAATTGTTCGTCTGTTAATCCGCTGCAAATACCTTGTGGAATATCAATATTATTTTCTTGAACCATTTGTTTAAACTCACGAACACCTTGCGGATAATATTCTTCCAAATGATTCATAACAATACAGTTGCCTATGCCATGCTTAGTGCCTAATAAATAACTTAAGCCATAACTCACTGCATGTGCCACACCAACCTGACTGTAAGCAATGCTCATACCACCTGCATAAGAAGCCATCATTAATTTATCATCTTTAATATCTGACCAAGGCGTGTTACCAAGAAAAACTTCTCTGCAAAGTTGCAAAGCTTTCTCGCCATAACTCTTGCTGAACTCATTTAAAAAAGTTCCTTCCAAACTTTCAATACAATGTATATAACAATCCATTCCTGTATAAAAACGCTGGTTAGCAGGAGCATCTTTACACAATTCAGGATCTAAAATAATTTGATCAAAAGGAGTAAAATCGCTATTCATTCCTAATTTTCTGGTAGGGCCCGTAAGTACTGTTGTTCTTGATACTTCAGCGCCCGTACCACTTAATGTTGGAATACCTGCTTTGTAAACACCGGCTTTTTTTACCAAATCCCAACCCTGATAATCCGCACTGCTGCCGGAATTATTCATCATTAATGCAACGGCTTTTGCAAGATCCATGGTGCTGCCACCGCCAATACCAATGATACCGCTTACTTCACCAAATTGTTCTTTTAGCTGAAGTGCCAAAGCATCAACTTGCTTGGTTTTGGGTTCATACGAAACATCGGCATAAATGATAACATCATTGTCTCTTAGCGGAATACGATTGGGTAATGCTTTGCCTTCAAAAAAATGATCTACTAAAAAAACCATTGGTGCATTTGGTTTACGTTGTGGTGCAAGGATTTCATCCAATTGATTGAAAGACCCTCTTCCATAAACAACATAGCCCACCATTTTAAAATTTCTGAATTGCATAAGCGGATTTTTAAAGTACGAATTTGAGTGAATTTATTGAATTGTACAAGCTTGGGGAAAAGAAGCGCAGTAGAACTATTCGTTTATAAAAATTATAGTGCATTTACTTAACGAAATAAGTTGTACTTATTTATATTAACTAATTGCCGAAGCCCTTTGCTGTTGTGGCTTTCGCATTCTTAGTATGAATTTTAAAGAAAAATATTTGTTTTGTTGAATGAAGCAATGGACGATAAAATTCAAGCAAACTAAAATATATAAAATTTCAATTCAACACTTTTTCCATGTACACCACGCCATCCAAAGGATTTTCATAATAAGCATTCGTAACAACAAAGTCCATTTTTTTATACAACTGTAATGCGGCTTCTAAGCGATCTAAAGTATCTAACTTCATAGTTGTATACCCAAGCTTTTTTGCGATTCGTACAATCTCATTTGCCAGCGCTTCACCAATTTTATGGTTACGAAATATTGAACGCACAAATAATCTTTTCATTTCGCAAATTCCCTCCTCTTGTAAAGGCTGTAATGCAATACAGCCCGCTATTTCATTATTCCAATAAGCCAATAACAATGCGCCTTTTGGGTTACCGTATTTGTACAACGGATTATCTAGTTCATCATCAAAAGATTGAAAACGCAAGTCTGCATTCAATTCATTTTCATATTCCCGAAACAATGTTCTTGCTTCGTTTAATTGTTTTCCCTCTTGTGTAATTTGAATGATTGTGAGCATAGATAGGTACAGAAAAAAGTGATTATTGGACTCCCTAAAAATATATTTCTAAGCTTCTACTCTTATTGTTTTTTCTTCTTTCGCAATCATTGTAGCGATAGGTTGTATAAAATTCCCCAAGCCGTTTTTTTGAAGCAATTCCTGAACTTCTGCTACACTATTTTCATTTACAGAAAATAACAAACCGCCATTTGTTTGTGGATCGGGCAACAAATTAAAAGCCTCCATTACATTCACCTCTTTACCAAATACTACAGATGAACTATAAGCATTCCAATTGCGATAAGTAGCATCTGGAATAATTCTTTGTTGTAAATAATTTCTTGCAGCCGCAATTACAGGAAGATGGTTGTAATTTAATACAGCCGACAAACCGCTTCCTTCAGCCATTTCAATCAAATGGCCGAGTAAACCAAAACCCGTAACATCGGTCATCGCAGTAACCCCTTTTATTTTACCTAGTTCATACCCAATTGAATTCAATTGCATCAACTGATGAATAAGTATTTGTTCATCTTCGGGCAATAATACGCCTCTTTTTTGTGCAGTTGCTAATATGCCCACACCGATAGGTTTTGTTATAAACAACACATCGCCTTCTTGTGCGGTATTGTTTTTTTTCAAACATTCAATTGAAACAAAACCATTCACACTTAATCCGAATACCGGCTCTGAAGTATCAATGCTATGACCGCCTGCCAAACTTATTCCGGCCGCTTTACACACAGCTCTTGCACCATCCATTACTTGTTGTGCCAATGCCGTTGAAAGCTTGTCAATAGGCCATCCAAGAATAGCGAGTGCCATAACTGGTTTTCCGCCCATTGCATATACATCACTGATTGCATTTGCAGATGCAATGCTACCAAAGGTGAATGCATCATCTACAATTGGCATAAAAAAATCGGTAGTTGCTATCAATGCAGTTCCATTTTCTAAATCATACACCGCAGCATCATCATTGCTTTGATTACCTACCAATAATTTAGGATTGTCAATAGGAATTGCATGATTGTGCAAAATTTCTTTCAAAACCTGAGGTGCAATTTTGCAACCACAACCACCACCATGTGCAAATTGTGTAAGTTTAATGCTATTCTTTTCCTCTTGCATAATCTATTATTTTTTTTGCATTTTCTTTGTCATTAATAGTTGGAGCATCAACTGTTGTAATCAATTTTTCTGCATTGATTCTACTGCTGGTACTTTTCCAATATCCTCTGTCATAATAATTGAGTAATATCCTGAAACATGCTTCTACATTATCTTCCAGCAAAAAGTTAATAGCATTTTTAGTATCAAGTCCTCCTAATCTTTTTTTAATTCGAAATATTGCATTGATTAAAAGTTCGTTGGTAAATTTTCCATAATCGTTTACAATGTGTTGTAGTCTTTCTTCAAAAGGAATATTTAAAAATAAGAGTGGTTTATTTTTCAACATATTAAAAAAAGGTGCAGGAATATTTAAGTCCCCAATGCGCTGACTTTCATTTTCAATCCAGATTATTTCGATTTCATTTTCAACTTTACTTAATGCTGTTGCCAATAAGTTTTCAAACATTTCCTGTGTGGGTTGCGGATCTACTCCAAGCCCTCCAAAAGCGGAGCCTTTATGGTTTGCGAGTCCTTCTAAATCAATAATTTTTTCACCATTTTTTTGCAACTGATGCAACAAAGGTGTTTTCCCACTGCCCGTATAACCTCCAATAATTTTAATATTATAATCGTTTTCAAAATGCTCTAAAACCCAATGCCTGTATGCTTTGTAGCCGCCAACTAACGTGTAAACTTTGAAGCCATATAAATCCAACAACCAAGCCACAGCGGCACTTCGCATTCCGCCACGCCAACAATGTACCAACACAACTTTCAATTTTTCTTCTTGCGTTTTTTGTTTTTGAGGCTGAAACATTGCTTCTACTGTCTCTACCATATTTATCATAGAAGCACCAAAATATTTTAATCCATGTTTAATAGCAATTTGTCTACTTTCCTGCTTGTAAGAAGTTCCAATAATTTTTCTTTCTTCATCAGAAAATAGAGGCAGTGAAACAGCATTTGGTATATGTGCATGTGCATACTCTCCCGGGCTGCGAACATCTAATAAAATATTAGTAGCAGCGAGTTCTAAAAATTCTGAAATGTTTAATCTTGTTATTGACATAGATTAAGTAATGAATTAAAAAAAGCCCGTATTACAGGGCTTTTAAAATAAATATTGAATGATGCTATCCGGGAATTCTAGAAATATATTTTTCAATTTCTTTTATCTGATCAACAACTTGTTGTGTTTTTGGTTTTAGTGCTTTTGCTTTTCTGAAAAAATCTTTAGCTGCTCGGAATTCTCTTTTATTCATAAAGATTTGACACATCTGAAGATAGGCAACTGCTTCACTTTCTTTATCGCCAATACCTGCGCGAATTGCTGCTCGGATATAGCTTTCGCCTTGTTTCATATCTCCTTTTTGCATTGCCATCATCCCCAATTGCAATTTATTATTGCCTTCTGCTTCGGGCATTGGACTTCCTAGTGAACTGCTTTTCTTCAAATGCTTTTCAGCAGAATCAAAATCTTGCTTCATCATTGCAAGATTTCCTTTAATGGTATATAAAGTACTTCTTACAGGCTTGTACAATAAATTAGGGAACCAAATTGAGTTGATAATTTTTTCAACTTCTTCAATATTACCCGCTTCCATTGGTTCTTGAATTAATCTTAAGGGACCAATAAAAAAATGGCTTGCCAAACCAATTACAGCTAAAAAGTACAATGGAAATGTGGGCCAGAATCCTGCTACATGAGTAATATTTAAAATGATTGCTGCAAACAAAGCAACCAAGCTCAACCAAAAACGATACTTAATTATGACGTTATAAAATTTCATCTTTTTTATTTAGTAATTCCGAAAAATTGATACAGCAAAACTAAAGCTTATTTTGTATGCTTTTAGGAAAAGTAATGATTTAATAATAATTAGTAAACAAAAATTATATCAGATTGTGGATTAATCCTTTCCCGATCTCCATTTGGTTGTATCTCCTTTTAATCTTTTCAATGCATCCCATTTTGTTAAAATTCCCTACCAGAGATGATTTCGAACTTGTGGATGGATGCTGAGATGTTGATGAATCTTTAGGGAAAGTAATTCAGAAAATAAAATGCTAAAACCTTTTTTAATATTATTTCGTGAGAAATAAGTAAATCTTTCGCACACATAACTATAAAATAAATTGGCGCAAGTGAACCGTTATTACGGAAGACTTGCGCCGGTGAAAAAACTTTTTACAAAAGGGTATTATTAATTAAAGATTCCTAACAACTGAAATAAAGATGACTTTACTTGTGCCTACCTCCATGCACCACCACTTAAATTCATACCAGCGATAAGTGTTACCCACTGGCACTTGGACATTAGTGGTAATTATCTCAGCATTTGAAGTAGTCCACCAAACATTACTATCACTATCAATATTGACAGAGGCTCCTGAAGCTATTGCTGTATTAATTGCTGTTTTATATTGATTAACTGAGGGTGCCGATGTCTGGTAGGTAATGGTTTGCTGCGAAGAGGATGTGTTCTTAATTTGTGGGATATAATACGAATTGCCATTGCCAACCAAGTTAGCTTGAAGGCCATCAATTTCAGGCACACGCGTTAAATTATTTAATGTTGCATGCGATGATAGATTAAACCCATTAGCTTCAGCAGTCGTTCTTGGAATTGCATATGATGCCGTAATTGCCTCACCTATGTTCAATACAGATCCGCTTCCTACAACTGCTGTACCAGTTGCCGCCCCCAAAGTTGAGGGTATTGCAAAACTAGCTGTAGCAGGTGAAGAAGCAGCAGGAGTTCCACTCACATTGTATACTAGTACCCCTGTGCCATAATTGAGTGTGCCACCTTGCAGGGAGGCACTTAGACCAGCTACACCAGTAGAATTTATAGTACTGCCGTTAGCATAACTACCGCCATTTCCGCCTGAATAAGGTATTTTCAGAACACCGGTATAAGGTGTATTAATGGTATAGGTGGTAGGTTCAAGTTTAGCATTAGCATAATCCAATGAAGTTATAGACCCTGCAGTAGAGGTGACATTGGCCAACTGCTTCCACTCAGTTCCGGTATAATAGTAAAATCCACTAACCTGATCTGTTTGGTATACAAACAATCCTGTTGCAGGGCTGGTAATTGATGTTCTTTGTGATGCGGTCATTCTTGGGATTAAAAGCCCTTTGTTAGAACTAGTTAAATCTAATATAGCCTTGGAATTTGGAGTAATTGTCCCAATGCCAACCTGGGCATAAATCATGGTGGTTGCGAGAACTAGTAGGCAAGTAGCAAGAATTGATTTGGAAAACATTTTATTTTTATTGGGTTTGAGTTAACAATATATAATTGTGTAAAGATAAGCGGTTTTGTATATTTTTTTTACCTGCGGATTCTTTTTTTGGAACGGATTAATAGCTGAAAAAATAGTACATATTATGATTAATTTATATAATATTATCTAATGGAGTTTTATGTTAAAACGCTTACACCAACTAATTGTGGATGGATATAAAAAAGTCCACAATAATTAGTTGTGAATTTTTAATGGTAGCCCTATCGGGGATGATTTCGAACTTGTGGAATGATGTGCAGATGTTGATGAGTCTTTAGTGGGTAAAAAACAAATATCTTAACAAATTTTAGTTGATTTCATATATTTAAATAAAGCGGTTTTAAGCTTTATTACTTCTGTGTCTGCTTTTTTGGGATAATTATTGTAGCCTTTCTTGATAAATAATTTACAGATTTCTAAATTTGAATCTTAATTTCAACTAATTAAATATCTTTAAGAAAATTCACTTTCAATATTTAATAATGGATAAATATATTGAATTATTGCAAAAAGCAATTAATAAGCAAAACGAACTGTTTTTATTAAATGGGTGGAAAGATGAATTACTCAGCCTTGCCCCACCTGTCTTATGGTTTGGTAATAACATTAATAATAAAAGAAAAATTGTTACAATCGGTGCAAATCCATCAAGAAGCGAATTTTTAAATGGGAACAATACTACACTAAAGGAGGTACCACTTGACAAGTTGCCGTATCTTTCAAAATCACAACAAAGGTTTTATACTTTTGATAAAAACGAAATGACTTCTAACCTTAACGTGCAGAAGCTGCATGAAATCATCAATCACTATAATAATTATTTCACTAACCGTCCATATAGGAAATGGTTTGGTAACGAAAACGGTGGCAAAGTAGAAGCATTAGTTAATGGTTTTGGAGCAAGTTTTTACGATAGCGAGAATAAACAAGCAATACATTTAGACCTTTTCCCTTTTGCTACTCTTAATGATTATCATAAAATTAAACACCTTGCTGAAAATGATTTATTCAGTAATGGTTGGGCACAGGATTTTCTTTTAAATTTAATCGATAATATCAAACCAGAAATAATTATAATCTTTGGAATTGCGAATTTCAATATGTTCAACAGGCTTTTTAAAAATTATTTGCAAGAATTATTTGATGGACACTTTAAAAATAAAGCTGGAAACAATCACACAAATTATTGTGTGAGTAATTTTAATGACATTAAGCTTGTCGGGTTGAGTATAAACGTAGGCAATCCCAGAGGTTTCAGTCGTGAAGATTTAATAAATCTTAGTAAAAAAATACACAATAAATTTTGAAGCAGTATTCTATGCAAGACAAACTCTGTTTCGTTCAATTTACTCACCCAGGTGGAGAACATAGGCCGGATAAAGGTAAAAATTTCAAAAGTTGGAATCAAGGAAAACACCAACGAAAATTTCTTATGACCGATGGCGATTTTGTTTCTGAAAACAAATTAGTACAAAAAACTCCATTGCTTTTTTGGGGAGAATGGGAGGCAGATTCCGAAATAATATGTATTCTAGAAAAACCTACTGGAGACTACCCTCAATATATTCAGCGACCAATTTATAATAATTTCCAACCTTTCCCAAGGCAAAATACTGACCCATATGTTTATGGCGAACAATTTCATTATTGTTGCTGTAAGCAATGGAGAGCGGGCAAACCAACACAATTAGCAAAACTTGCTCGAGGTAGTATTATTTTATTTGGCTCAACAATTAATCAAAATACACCACAGGCCTATTTTGCATTAGATACTGTTTTTGTTGTTGATAAATACATAGAATACAACGAAGAAAATTTTGTCAGTAAATTACATAGCAAAGTTTCGGAAAATTACTTTGAGATTACTATTAAATCTGCATACAGCAATACTATTGAAAAGCAAATATTGGATAGTAAAAAACCAGAAGTACGATGTTATTTCGGTGCAAATTTTAATAACAAAGTAAGTGGAATGTATAGTTTTGTTCCTTGTAAAGAATTTAAAAACGATATCGTTGGTTTTGAAAGGGTAAAAATAACATCTAGTGACTTTGATTTGATAAGTAACAATTTAAACGCTGCGCCGAAGTTGAATGTAACAACAAATATTGAAATGAACATAGAGCGTTGGGATAGACTTAAACGAATTGTTGAAAATCAAGGCTTTTTAATTGGAGTTAATTTTAATTTTAATAAAAGGTAATTGTTTCCACCTTAAACGGGACATTAATTCTAAAATTAAAAAATATGAGTTTAGAACGAATTGATATAATGATTATGGAATCATTAAGAGATGGAGAAATTTCTTCTTCAGAGAAAGAAGCTATTTTAAAAGAAGCTGAAGCATTTGGCATTTCAAAAGAAATTGTTATTTCAATGATTAATGCTGAATCAAAGAAAAGACAAGAAGTAGATGCAAAAAAGGAACTTGAATTAAAAAAAAGAGAAGCCGAAAAAAGAGAAATTGAAAACAAAGAAAAGGCACAAATTCTTAAATCAAAGTTTGAAGATAGCGATTGGTCTGAGGGTATATTTCACGTCCAAGCTGAAAATTGGATTCCTTGGTCAATGAGTATTGCAGCGGTGATAGGAATCGTGAATGCTGTAACACATCACAAAGCATGGTACGCCTATATTGGTATGTTTTTTTTGTTTGCCATTTACGGTTTTGTATTTTATGCCATTACATATCTAATATCCATAATCACAAAAAGAGTACCATTTTTAGATTGGCACAAACCTATACTTATTGCATATTCTGTTATAACAATCGCTCTGTTATGTTATTTTATAATTCCTTTCTAATATGAGTTTGCCATTATTAATGAACCTCATCAATGAGGCTTGCAAGTCAGGTTCAATCACACTTGACACAAAAAATTACCTTTTAAAAAAGGCAGTTGAATATGGAATTAGTTCAGAATTGGTAGAAGAAATGTTGACTGCTAAAAGAATTAATATTGTTATTGTAGAACAAACTCAAAGTTCAACGGAATCTGTTCTCTCTTCAATAAATGCGTCATTGCGAGAAACGTTTTCCAATTATTTTTCAAAAGGCAGCTATGATACGATTGTTGATTATTTTGAAGAAAAACTCATGGGGTCGATAGATTATGTTTTAGTAGAGACATATTTAATGGCGCTAATCAACAAAGAAGAGTACCAAAAATCTTTTATTCAAAGTGAAAAGCTTAAAGAAAATATTAAAGATGACCTAAAGAAAATTTATCCAACATTGGGTCAAATTTATATGAATGCAAAAAAATATAGTAAAGCATTTGATATTTATTTTGCTCTTTTAGCAGATAATGAACCTGATTCACAAAAAAATCTTGATTCGTTAGTAATTAAAGTTCTAAATGATGGAGAGTTTGATTTGTTAAGTAAATGCAGAAAAAATAAGAATTACAGGACTTTAGCAAAAGAGAAATTAATTAACTTTTACGAAGACCAAAAATATTTATTTCACATTAAATTGTTTGAAGAAGATTTTGAAAATGACCAAAGCTTTGTAAAAGATTACATATGGTCTTTATATAAAAATGATGGAACAGAGCAAAAAGCATATGATAAAGGGAAATATTATATTTCTAAAATTGAGAAACCAGAATCTCTTTCTTATGTTATGGGGCTAACTTGTAAGTATCTTGAAAAATGGATTGAAGCTTATGAATATTTTAAAAATTGCCTTTCAAGGGGGATTGATACCCAAGAGGATATTGATAAAATAATTGACAGGATTATCGAAAAGAAAGAGTGGACAATATTAGCAGAATTCAAAGATTCTTTGAATTATGATGACAAAGTTGAAAAAGCTTTTGATTTATTAAACGAATCAGATGATTACGAGAATATTGTAGAATTTTATGAATCACTCAAATTTGGAGAAGAAGACATATACAAAGTAAAACGATATGTATATTCTTTATATGAAATTTCTTCACCGAAATCATTAAAAAAATATAATGAATTTAATTCTCATTTTTCTGATGATCAATATTGGTTTTGGATAGGAGGTAACATATTTGAAGCTAGCAAAAAATATGAAACCGCATTAAATTTATTTAGAAAAGCAGAAGCGATTGAATCGGGTTATTGTACAGACGATGTTAATAGAGTAAACTATATATTAAATCCTGAGATTCATTTCATGGATTTATACAATGAAGAAAAATATGCAGAAGCGATTGAAATATTTGAGAGTAGTCTAAAGAAAACAGTTGATATTAAATTGATAGCTCCTTATATTTCCTCTTTGTATCAAAACAATGGAACAGAAGAAAAAGGCTTAGAACTAGGTATCTTATATGCAAAAAGCAATGCTGATGGACATAAACTTTTTCACACTATCGCTTTTATTTGCAAGTATTTAAAAAAATATACGCTATCCAAAGAATACTTCAAAAAGGCAAAAGAAGCAGGTTACAACGTAGAAGAAGATTTGCAAGAAGTTAATATGATTATAGCAAAAGCAGAGGAGGAAGAAAGAAGAAGAAAAGAGGAAGAAGAAAGAAGGCGAAAGGAAGAAATTGAAAGAAAAAGAATGGAAGATGAGCGTAAAAAAGAAGAAGAATTAGATAGAATAAGACTTCAAGAAATTGAAGATGAGCGAGAGGCAGCTGAACGAAGAAAAGAGCAAAGAGAAGCTGAAGAGCAAGAAGATCGAGAAATTGAGGAAAAAACAAATGAAGAACAAGCAGATTCAAAAATTGGAGAGCATCGTTTCACAAACGATTGGAAAAGAGGGGGTAATGTTTTACTACAAGAACATATTTATGTAAATGCCGATGAAGTTACTTGGGAAAAGAAAAAAACAGTATTATTTGGAAAAGATACCACTACTATACCAATTGATAAAGTATCACAAGTTGAATTAGAGACTTCATTGATTGGTACAGATATCATTATTAGAGGAAAAGGTTTTGGACAAATTAAGGGGACTAACTTTAAAAAAAGTGATGCCAAAAAAATTGAAAGTTTAATTCTTAAAGCTCAAAGAAAATAATGTACCCCCTTAATGCATATACATTTACAAGCCACATAAGCTCTGCTTGGCATAGTCTCACGACTACGTTGAAGTGTAAACAAATTTTTGTATTAGCTGCAAATGCAATACAAATAAGAGTTACAGCCGAAAAATAAAAAAGGCCAATCTGCGAAGATCGACCAAAATTCTCACTGGGTAGCCCTAATGGGTTTGAGTTCGAACTTTTGGGAGGATGTGGAGAGTTTGGTAAATAATTGAAATATTCTATAACGTCATTTTGCTCTCAATTATAATTGCCTGTTTTTGATAATTTTAATTTTTATTAAAATTATGTCACAATTTCTCACTTATTTACACATACATTCTGATTGACTAATCATACTCGCTGCATGAAGGAAAAAAAGGAATTGTTTATGTCGTTGTACGAGCCTATTCATGATTCATTTGAACGGTTTTGTAAGGCAAGAGCTTATGGCTATATGCCGTTCCGGGATTTGATGCAGGAAACCTTACTTGTAGCGTATTCGAAATTTGAACAGTTAAAAAAGCACGACAAAATACTATACTTTTTGTTTGGAATTGCCACCCGTTTGTTAGCTAATCAACGAAGAAAAATTTCACCGGTATATCAAGATGAAATTCCTGAGTCGATTCATTTCCTCAATCCGGAAGCAGAGCGTAAATCAGAACTTGATCATCTCTATAAAGCGCTCTCATTACTTCCTGCAGACCAGCGTGATGCTCTTATTTATTTCGAAATTGTAGGATTCTCTGTAAAAGAGATTTCAGTTTTTCAGAAAAAATCTGAAGTAGCAGTTAGACAACAATTGTCGAGAGGAAGACAAAAGCTCCTTGCATTACTGCAAGAAAAAAATGAACCTAAAAACATTATGCCATGACGGAGGAATCATTACAAAAATTGTTTGCCGATGTAAAGAGTGCCCCTGCAGAAACAAATGTTGCAGATGTTTCTCAATGGATAAATGCAGCAGCAACTGTGACTGGCGGAACAACCATTATTCAAAAATTACTTCAAAAAAAATTAATCATCATGAGTTCAATAATCATTAGCACTATAATCGGCACAATAATTTTCTTTTCAACAGAAAGGAATAATAAACAGCAAAATAAAATTACACCTAACACTCAAAAAAAACCTGTTTCTACTAATTCAACAATAACACAACCAATTTTTAAAGCCAACAAAACTGAAAATGTTTTACCGAAAAACAAAGAAACTATTTTACCAATAACTCCGCTTACAATTATAGACACTCCGTCTATCAACAATTTAATTGCCGAGCAAAAAGA
Organism: Chitinophagaceae bacterium; assembly: GCA_947456805.1. GTDB lineage: Bacteria > Bacteroidota > Bacteroidia > Chitinophagales > Chitinophagaceae > UBA1930. The sequence goes on from CANGTN010000015.1 coordinate 41,536, forward strand.
AGTGCCACAAATTGTATCAGAAACTCCCAAAATAGTCAATAACGATACAAATGAAGCACCTCAGAGAAATGAGGATTATACTACTTCCGGATCCTGGAAATCTTTAAATGATAGTTTGCGTGTAGATACTATTTTCAATGGAGTAAAGGCGTTGGTCTTTAAGGGTCATATTAATGATAAAATTGCTGTGAATGGAGGTAATAGGACAAATGTTGCTATGAAGTTTAATTATAAGTACAAAGTGAAAGGGATTTATATCAGAAACAATAGGGAATGTGAAGTCAGTTATGTAAAAAAGGATTCTGTTTTAACTATTCAAATTGACAGAAAAAACCCGGTGAATATTGGTGTGAGTTATTCAAAAGAAAGCTCTGATCTTTCGTTTGAAGTACCTGAAAATATTGCGGTTCAAATTAAAACCAGTTTTGGTAACATAGATGCCATCGGTTTAAGAAATAATGTTTTCGATTTTCAAACATCTTATGGTGATATTAAAGCAACAATAGTTTCTGGAAACATTAATTTGAAAA
>CANGTN010000016.1 GCA_947456805.1 Chitinophagaceae bacterium
AATACTATCATGCGCACAGCACAAAAAATAAAAGAGTTGCGTGTAAGAAGACAATTAACACAAGAGCATTTTGCCAATTTAATAAATATACAATGTACCAGAACATATCAAAATATTGAAAATGGGATGGTAGAACTGAAGCTTTCAACAATTGCTTTGATTTGTGAAAAACTGAATATTCCAATTCATGTTTTACTTAATAATGAAATAACTATCGATGATTTTTTAATGGAGGAGTATATATTTAAAAAAAATAATGCCGCACAATTAAAGAAGTAATCAAACGATTTGTTTAGCTATGAAATTTAATCTTTAACTAGATTTTATTTGCTACAACAGCTGAAAGTTGAGAATATTTTTAAAAACAGACACTCACTATAAAAATTAGTTGAGTGTCTGCAAATTGAAATTTATATTTCTAATTTTATTTTATCAATCCATTCACTGCCCCACCATTCTTGTTTATCAAAATTTACTAGTATTATATGGATCCTAGCTTTCTTATTGTCTTTTATTGCGTTTATATTTTTTCTGATATCGTGGGTTTGAAAAGTACTCCCCATGTAAAGAGCAAACGGTATTAAAACAATATAATCAACTAAGCTATTTTGGGCATAATTTATTTGTCTTTTACCAGTAAGGTCAGTAAAACTTTCATATAGTTTGTTTAAGTATAAGAATGTAGTATCCGATACAACAACTCCGCTATCATTTGTGTATTTATTTAAAAAATAATTACTTGGAAAGCTGCTGATATTATTTAATGGGTTTAAATTTTTTAATATCTCCGGAAAAGATCTGTAACATACTACTCCATTGCTATATCCATAAGATACAAAAGTGCCATTACTCTTAAATACAAAAGGAAAATTTTTTGACAGTTGAAATTGAAAAAATAACTTATAAAAATTACCAGGTGAAATTGCAACAATTTCATCAGCAACTATTTTTTTCTTATTTACCCAATTTGTAATACTTGTAATATTTTCAACTCTAGGTTGTTGTATATTAGAGACAACCTTAACCATATTACATGATGTTAATGCAATATATAAAATCAATAAACAAATAGCAAGAAATTTCATAAATAAAGATTTAGATTACTAAAGTAATTGGTAAGGTTACACTACCAAATTCTCCATCAGAATGATTAATATTATAAATTCCGATTGGAACCCAAAATCCTCTATAAATTGTACCACCAATGCTTATAAAATTTGGTAGTTCAAATAAATCTTCATCTTCAATTTCAAAATTATTATTTTTAAATTCATCTTCAGGAAGTTTATTTCTAAAACTTATTTTAACGAAGCCATTACTATAAAATGTATAATCTCCAATCATTTTTCTAGAAACTGAATTATTTTCAGGGCATCTCCCTGCACTAGCACCAAACGGAAAAATTGAACCATCTTTACATCTTACATACCCTCTATGTCCACATCTGAAGCCAATTCCTCTTGTACAATTTGATTTGCAAGTTGCAATTTGCCAAGATACTCCTACAGCTACTTGTCCACCATGTGCCCAACATGGATCATTGTATCCAGCTCCACCTTCTTCATCGTCTAAACCAGGATTATCGGGTGCAATTTTGGAATGGCTTACTATTTTCGACGGATCGTACTTAATTTCTAAGATCTTTAACCTGGAATCGATTTCTGTATTTTTATTACAGGAGTAAATTAAAAATCCAGTAAACAAAATTGCTAATATTAAAATTATTTTTTTCATAATATATCAATTTTAAAATATAAAAAATAAGTTACTATACACAGTAATTTCTACTGCATCGTCACCAAAAATGTCTATTACTTTCTTGTGCTTCATTGTCATTTGGTAAGGCTCTTTATCGTCCTATATTGACTTTAAAAGTTAGGCGGTATATTTTTATTTTTTGATGTATCAAAATTCTTAGGTGTATTTATTACTTCCAAGAATTAGACTTCTCTTTATACGAAGATTGATTTCGTATTACCTGAAGTTCAACTTCGCTTTGTGTATGTTTTATACTGTGTAGTACTAATTTCGGACACAGTCCGACAAAATTGTTCAGACACAAGTGACCCGCTAATGCGGAACACTTGAGCCAGTGAGGCACAAAGAATAAAAGAGCTGCGTGTAAGAAGACAATTAACACAAGAACATTTTGCTAATTCGATAGATATACAATGTACTAGAACATACCAAAATATTGAAAATGGGATGGTAGAACTGAAGCTTTCAACAATTGCTTTGATTTGTGAAAAACTGAATATTCCAATTCATGTTTTACTGAATACAGAAGTATCAATAGACGATTTTTTAATGGAGGAGTATATAGATAAAAAAAACAATGCTGCACAAAAGAAGAAGTAATTAAACGGGATTATTAGTTTAAAAATTTAGAAATTTCTCTAATGAAATGCTTTTTGTGAAATAAATTATTTAAAAGGCATAAGTGATTTTATAAAGCTTATGCCTTTTAAATTTAAAAGCTTATTTAATTATGTACAATGTAACTATTGAAGCAACAACTAAACCTACAATGATTATTATTTTTTGAGCTAAGTAATTTTTTTTGTCTTTAATATTTGATAGCTGTTTGTAATAAGTATAACTAAAATAAATAGATATTATTACCAATATACCACCGAGCAATAGTTTTATAAAAATTGATTCTACTAAGTACATAATTACTAACCATATTAAAATAAGTATGTAACTTATAAAATTCTTTTTTTGTATAGCATTATTTAACATATATGTGCATTTAATTTTTTAAATATTCATTTATAATTAACACCCTCTCAAACATGCATCTAAACCAGCACAGGCCCCAATATAACAAACTACAGCTCCCCATACTGTTTCAACAAGTAGGGCGCAAACGCCAGCAGAAATGTAATATTGATTTTCACATGCTTTTTGACATTTAGATTTTGGACCATCTGGAGCTTTTCCTAAATTATTTGAATAATTATTCAATACAATTTCAATTGCTACTGAAATCTCTTTGCTTCTTTTTGGAGATTCCAAATTTAAAATTTCAGGAAATTCTTTTTTTATTTTTTTTGATAATTCAAAATTATTGAATAATAAACTAGCCATTTCTTCTCCTTTGTAAAACTGAGAATTTAATTTTTCTTTAATTGAATCAATATTATTAATTGAGACTCGATTTAAGGAATATAAAAAAGTGCTTTTATTTAAATCATTATTATAAAAATATGAATTCTTTTTTGCACTCAATAGTGCCAATGATTTTAATTTCTCAAGATTTCGAACAAATACTTTAAAATCTTCTGAATTTGAAAGTTGTTTTGATGAACTTTGTACTGTATTAGTAGAAACATCATTTTCAAACTTTTCATGTTTGTTGCAACTAGTTATCAATTGTGTAATAATGATAAAATAAATAATTTTTTTCATTTTCTTTTTTTAAATAATAAATAAAGTTTCCAACTGCAGCAATATTTACTGTATTGTTTCAAAAAAATATCCATTACTTTCTTGTGCTTCATTGTCATTTGGTAAGGCTCTTTATCGTCCTATATTGACTTTAAAAGTTAGGCGGTATATTTTTATTTTTTGATGTATCAAAATTCTTAGGTGTATTTACTACTTCCAAGAATTAGACTTCTCTTTATACGAAGATTGATTTCGTATTACCTGAAGTTCAACTTCGCTTTGTGTATGTTTTATACTGTGTATTACTAATTTCGGACACAGTCCGAAAAAATTGTTCAGACACAAGTGACCCGCTAATGCGGAACACTTGAGCCAGTGAGGAAATGCTACCAATAAAAACGGCGTAGTTAATACTACGCCGAGTGTACGTTTTGTATATTTAAATGATACGCCGAGTTGAGGAGCTATTCAGCTTTTTGTAAATACTTTATTGTTTAATTTTTTTTGATTTCCAAAAATATATCAGGTAAATAAAAACTAAAGAAACTACAAGATATATACTAATTACATATATATTTCCAAAAACCTTCTCGGGAAATGCAAAAGCAATCACCATTGTCACTAAATAAAAATATAAGCCAAATCTGGCTGGTTTCTTGTTCATGTTTTTATGTTTTAAAATTACGCCGAGTTGAGGGTTTGTACTTTCAGAATAAAAAATAAATCAAAAAAATTAGAATTGAAATACTTGTTGCAATTAGATATAAAATTATTTTGGATGATTTCATCATTGCTTCAATCTTTTTATTTCTAAAAATCAAATAAATATTTACTAATGCCAAAATAAAAATTAATAAATAGTAGAGATACTTATATTTCGAATTAGCTGAACCTAATTGACTAGCAAATATTATAAAGCAAAATGTCAGCAAAGGAATAATTTTTATATTTCTCATATTTTTATTGATGTTTCAATTCAATCATTTAATAATAAGATCTTGAAAAGCATGTCGAACATGCAATATTATATAAAAGCATATAAATAAAAAACCTATAATTTTTATAACTTTAAATAAAGTTCTTTATTTTACAAATAAAATTTTTAAAGTTTCGACACGTTATGATTTTGTTATTTCCATTTGTTCCTTCATAGTTTTTTTTGGACTCTAGCTTTTACAGAAAAACTTTGCATTTGTTATTTTGTTGGTGTGTTAATCTACAATATAAAAAAGGGAGTGAGTTAAATTACTCCCTTTCAATTTTCTTAAATTATTTACCAGACAACAAGAATTAAGAGGCTACTCTTAGTTTAAAAATAAATATTTAGCTTATCAATTAATTGATTTACCTCTCTTTCTTTTATTTTCTCAATAAAATTTCTTTGTATTTCAAAACTTATTGTACGTTTAGGAAGATTTTTTTTTAACTCCAAAGAATATTTAGGTTTATAAATTAATTTAATTTTGGTTAGTTTTAAATTGGTTATGCTATCAATTTTTTTTGAGAATGTAAATGCAACATCATTGTAGTCATTATCGAATTCATAAATAATTGAATCATAAAGTACTTCTCCATAATTTTTTTTAGTGGTAAATTCCATTATCAATTTTGATTTTTTAAATAATTTCTTAGTGATATATGATGAATTAATTGGGAAATCGCATCCAGAGTTATACATACAATTTTTTATAAGAAATGAATCAGCATTCATAATTTTAGGAAGCTTTTCATTATCCATAGGCGTATAGAATACTCCGTAAAAATTATTTTTTTTAGCAAGAAAATATGATTCACTTCCTATAACTTTTGATTTTGTATTTAAATTTTCAACCTTAGGAAGTTCATGTAAAATAAAATTTTTATTATAATATAAAGTAACTGTGTCTTGAATGGTAAGTACCTTATTATGTTCATTGAGTAACCAAGGATAACTATATACAATTCTAATTGAACTGAGAGTATCTGAGTTATGATAAACTTGAGATTTTGCAAAAAAGCAAACCAATAATAATTTAAACATCAATAATATTTTATGGTTGAGCAGACATCATTCCACTAGAACTAGTAAAAATTTTACTTACTGGAGGTATTCCAATACTTGAATTACTACCAGGTAAAGAGCAAGAAAGTACAGATGAGACAGTTTGTTGAAAAATTACCTGCATCCCTGCGTATAAAATGGTTGAAACTGCTGCAGTTTCAGGAGTAAATGAAGGTAAACCCGTACCCTGTGTAAAACTCACAGAAACGCCTGGAAGTGTATTGCCACTCATATTTATACTTTCATGTTTTAATTCAACCCAAGACCAGGTTTTTGATGTTGGATCCAATTTTACTTTACCTGATTCAATAGAACTAAGATTATAACCTAGCCCCTTAAGACAAATCCATTTTTTTTGAACAGGTTTTACAAATGAATTTGGTTCAAAATTTCCAGATACTGTACTTAAAAATGTATTATCAGTTATACTAGCAGCTACTGTAATATAAAAATTATCAGTTTGATTTGTGATGCAATTATTAATATCACCATTATTTCCACCTCCACCACCGTTGCCATTATGCGTATTACATTCTGTCCAAAGATATATCTCACCTATCAATTCACCGGTTTCGCCATCGGTTGTTGTCCAATACCAATCAATACATATATCATCTGTAGGGTTTAGCAGTTTCGACAGGTTATCACCTTCAAGTTTATATGATTGAGAATTGTACTTTGCAGTTATGCATGATTGTGAGGTGTTGCCTTTTGCGTTAATATTATTTGGAATGTAATAAATTTTATTCGTTTCAGTAAAACTATTTAAATCTATCATACTACTGGATAATGGAATTTCACTCACTAAATTAATTCGTTTTGATGAATTAGCATCAAGAATAATATACTTGAATATCTTCTTTGCATTTGCATCTGCGATATTAAAAATAGTTTTTTTATTAGTTCCATTCCCTTGACTGAAAACCTCTTTTAATTCTTTACCATCAGTTTTCATAAAAACTTGTAATAATGTCATTTGTTTTTCAACTTTGTTATCAATTACAACTTTGTCTTGTTTTTTACAAGCTGTTATCAATATCAATATTGATAATAGAAAAGCCAATTTGTTTTTCATTTTAATTTGGTTTGTATTATAAATAAATTTTCCAGCAGCAGCAATATTTACTGCATCGTTTCAAAAAAAAATCCATTACTTTCTTGTGCTTTATTGCCATTTGGTAATGCTCTTTATCGTCCTTTATTGGCGGTAAAAGTCAGGCAGTATATTTTTATTTTTTGATACATCAAATTTCAAATGCATATTTGGTGCTGCCAAGAATCAGACTTCTTTTTATACGAAGTTTGGTTTCGTGTTACCTGAAGTTCAACTTCGCTTTAGGTATGTTTTATAACGTTTTTCAAAAAATCAAGGGCCACTCAGCTTTTCAAATTACTTTCGTAGGTATCAATATCAATCAAGCATGCAACTACATTTTACTACAAAATATTTTTCTGATTTAACACCTATTGAGTTGTATGCTGCTATTCGCTTGCGCAATGAAGTATTTGTAGTAGAGCAAAATTGTGTTTTTCAGGATGCAGATGATAAAGACATCCACTGCCATCATTTGTTTTTATGGGATCATGAAACCCTTGTGGCTTATGCAAGATTGGTTCCTAAAAATATTGCTTACGACAATTATATTTCTATTGGCAGAGTAGTAGGTAATCTGGCATACAGAAGAAAGGGAACAGGCAAATTATTGATGGCTAAAGCTATTGAAACATGCAATACCATTTTTGGTAAACAAACGATAAAAATTGGCGCACAATTGTACCTAAAAAAATTTTATGAATCTTTTGGATTCAGACAAGTTGATGCTGTTTATTTAGAAGATGGTATTGAACATATTTATATGTTGCTTCATCAAGACTAATCATTCATTTCTAATGCTAAAAATTTGGCAGTATGGCTATTTTTAATGGTGATCATTTCTTCGGGCGTGCCTTCAAATAAAATAGTTCCGCCACCATCACCTCCTTCGGGTCCTAAATCAATCACGTGGTCTGCCATTTTAATTACGTCAAGATTGTGTTCTATCACCAAAACAGAATTCCCTCGGTCTACTAATTTATTAATCACATCCATGAGTAATTTAATGTCTTGAAAATGCAGTCCGGTAGTTGGTTCATCTAAAATATAAAATGTTTTTCCGGTATCTTTTTTTCCTAATTCAGTAGAAAGCTTAACACGCTGTGCTTCACCACCACTAAGGGTTACAGCGCTTTGTCCTAATGTAATATAGCCCAAACCAACATCCTGCAACACTTTGATTTTTCGGTACAACCAAGGCACTGCCTGAAAAAATTCTGTTGCTTCATCTACAGTCATATCCAACACATCACAAATGGATTTTCCTTTGTATCTTATTTCTAGTGTTTCTCTGTTATATCTTTTACCATTGCATTTTTCACAATGCACATATACATCCGGTAAAAAATTCATTTCAATAACTTTCATACCGCCACCCTCACAAACTTCGCATCTGCCTGTTTTTACATTAAAAGAAAAACGACCGGCATTGTAACCCCTGATTTTTGCTTCGGGTACACTTGCAAATAATGTTCTGATTTCTGTAAAGAATCCACAATAGGTTGCAGGATTGCTTCTTGGCGTTCTGCCAATCGGCGATTGATCTATTTCAATAACTTTATCAATATGCTCCAAGCCTTTGATGCTTTTGTAGCTTTGAATTGGGTAAGTACTATCGTAACAATGTTTGCTTAATAGCGGATATAAAGTTTCATTGATTAAAGTAGATTTTCCGCTGCCGCTAACACCGCTTACGACAATTAATTTCCCCAATGGAAATTGCACCGATACATTTTTTAAATTATTACCTGAAGCGCCTTTTAATTCAAGTATTTTACCATTTCCTTTTCTGCGTTCTTCAGGGATAGCAATTTTCTTTTTCCCGTTTAAATATTGTGCTGTTTCTGAATTGCTTTTTAAAATGGAATTGGGTGTTCCTGCTGCAACAATTTGCCCGCCAAACTTTCCTGCTTTGGGTCCTACATCAATTAAAAAATCACTTGCAAGCATGATGTCTTTATCATGTTCTACCACAAGTACACTATTGCCAATATCTCTCAAATTTTTTAATGCTTCTATTAATCTTTGGTTGTCTCTTTGATGCAAACCAATACTTGGTTCATCTAAAATATACGTAATACCTTGTAGTTGACTTCCAATTTGCGTTGCAAGACGAATTCGCTGAGATTCCCCACCACTAAGGGTTTTAGAAGGTCGGTTTAAAGAAAGATAAGTTAAGCCAACATCCAATAAAAATTGTAATCGTTCTCTGATTTCTTTTAAAATATCTTTTGCAATTGCATTTTGTTTGGGACTGATTCTTTTTTCAATATCGTTGAACCAAACAATTAATTTATCTAAATTCTGGTTGCTTAATTCGCTGATATTTTTTTCATCTACTTTAAACCACAAACTTTCTTGTTTTAATCTTGCTCCATTGCAGGAATTACAAGATGATAATTCCATAAATTTTTCTACCCATGTTTTTAAAGTATCATTACTCTGTGTTGATGTAAACCAGCGTTTCAACATTGGAATAATACCTTCATAACTTCCGGTATATTCATTCGGAATATTTTCATCATCCAAATCCAATGCTAAACTGCTGCTAACCATGTTTTCACCATACAACAATAAATTAAAATGTTCTGCAGGCAACTCTTTCAGCGGTTTTTCTAAATTTATTTTATTTTTTTTGCTGAAAAATCTTACTTGCTGAAAAACGCTTGCTTCCCGTTCTTCTCCAAGAGGTACAATGCCACCTTCATTTACAGATTTTGTTTTATCGGGAACAACAGCATTGATATCAATTGTATAAATGTTACCCAAGCCTTTGCACACTGGACATGCACCATAAGGCGAGTTGAATGAAAATGCATTTGGGCTTGGTTCTTCGTAGCTGATGCCGGTATCCAAACACATCAATTGTTTGCTGTATTGCGCAACAGTGTTGGTATCATTGATGAGTAAAAACATTAAGTCTTTACCCATTTTTAAAGTTTGTTGTACACTTTGACTGATACGAACTTTCATATCATCTGTAACAGCAAGACGATCTACCACAACTTCAATATCATGAATTTTATAACGATCTACCTGAAGTTTCGGGGTGAGGTCCATTACTTCACCATCAACCCTAACTTTCAAAAATCCTTTCTTGCGGATGTCTTCAAAGAGTTCTCTGTAATGGCCTTTTCTCCCACGCACCAATGGTGCAAGTAAAGAGATTTTTTTGTCTTTGTATTTGCTGAAAATATTGGTAACAATTTCTTCCTCGCTGAATTTTACCATTTTTTTTCCGGTGTTGTAACTATATGCCTCACCAATTCTTGCATAGAGCAAACGCAAGAAATCATATACCTCAGTTACAGTTCCTACAGTACTTCTAGGGTTTTTGTTGGTTGTTTTTTGTTCAATGGAAATTACGGGAGATAATCCCGTAATTTTATCTACATCAGGTCTTTCCATGTCCCCCATGAATTGCCGTGCATAAGCACTGAAGCTTTCCATGTAACGGCGTTGACCTTCGTTGTAAATAGTATCAAAAGCCAATGAACTTTTTCCGCTGCCGCTAACGCCTGTAAAAACCACGAGTTTATTTTTAGGAATAGAAATATCTATGTTTTTAAGATTGTGCTCTTTTGCACCAAATACTTCAATAAAATCTTGAGATGGAGCAGATGCACTTACTGTATTTATTTTTTTACCTTTTGCCATAATATTTCTTGCGTTCAAATGTATTACAATTGCAACTGTTTTTAGTTTGACTAAATGGGGAATTAAACAGAGATTTGTTGAACTATTTTGTTTTTTGAGAAATATTGATTTTAATACCAATTTATGATTGTACTCATCGGTTATCTTGCTTCAGCTTTTTTAGCATTTTCTTTAATTACGGTAAATGCAGTTAAGTTTCGTTGGTTGAATATTTTTGGTTGTGTTTCTTTCATTGTTTATGGGATTTTGATTACTGCATTTCCTGTGATTATAGCCAATGTAACGTTGTTGGGAATTAATATTTATCAGTTGGTAAAAATGTACCGTTACCAGGAAACATTTTCATTGTTGCCCATACATCAGGATGTTGAATTGATGCAAAAATTTCTTTCTTTTTACAAAACAGATATTCAACAATATTTTCCTGAATTTGATGTTACAGTTCAAGAAAACAGCATTCGATTTTTTGTTTTACGGGATATGAAGGTTGCTAATTTATTTGTTGCACACATTGTTGAAGATGGTATTGCATTAGTTGATTTAAATTATACCATTCCGCAGTTACGGGACTTTAAAATTGGAACTTATATTTTTACCAAGGAGAAGGAATACCTTTTGCAGCGAGGGATTCGTAAAATTGTTTATGAAAAAGTACACAATAAAAATCATCAAAAATTTTTAGAAGTAACTGGTTTTAAAAAAGAAATTAATCATCACAATACTTCTTTTGTGTATGATGTAGCTTAGTATTGCATATCACTTTTTAATAAAGCAAATTTCATTAAATGTATTAGCTTGCCATTATTTATTTCGTATTCACGAAGTGTCCCTTCATGTATGAAACCAAGCTTTTTCATGATGGAAATACTAGCTGTATTTTCTGTTTCAACATCGGCTTCAATTCTGTTGAGTTGTAATTTATCAAAACAAAAATTGATCACATTTTTTGCAGCTTCTACGATGTATCCGTTGTTCCAAAATTCAGGGTAAAGCCAATAACCAAGTTCACATTTTTTATTTAAATAATGAATATCGTTTATTCCAATTACACCAATTGGCGTAAGATTATTTTTTAATTCAATTAACCAATAAGCTCCAGTTTTATTTTTGAAATGATTGGCATAATAATCCATTTGTTCTTGTACTTCAGATAAATTATAATAGTGGATAAGCATGTATTTTGTCAGTTCATCATTGCTTAAACCCTTTAAAACAGATGGTGCATCTGATTGTTCTATTTTTCTCAGAATCAATCTTTCGGTGATCATTTTTTCAATTTGCATAAATTATTTTATTCGCTGTAATGCAATATTACAAAGGGTTTTAGCAATTAACTAACAAATAGTAGTAAAAATAATTTTGGAAATATTAATTTAGCAATTATACATTTGTATCAGTTCTTTAGACGAATACTTATCAAGAAAGGTGGAGGGAATTGCCCAATGAAACCTTTGCAACCCTTTTAGTTTACTCGACTAAAAGAAGGTGCAAACTCATTTTTTTTAAGATGCTCAATTTATTGTTGCATGATTAAAAAATAGAGATAAGTCAGAGTGTAGTTTGAAATTTTACAACGATAATTCGTTATACTGTACCAAGCTCATCTGATTCAACGGGTGGGCTTTTTTTATGCTCACTGGTTGAATCTTATCCTCTCTTTCTTGTGTTGTTTTTGTTTGAACAGCTACCCAAATTTTTTTTCAATCTAAAAAACACAAGATGAACTGTAATAACACATTCAGTAAAGCAATCGCTATTATTTAAACAAAAATATGTCTGTCTTTTTTTCAGCATTTAATTGCCTTTGAATTAGAATGATGTTGCTCAACTACAATCATGATAAACATCATTTAAAGCGGGGATAGCAGTTATTATTAAACGGATTTTATTAAAATACTTTCGAAAGCAACTTATCAAACAATTTTTAAAACCAAATTTATCACCACTAATTCCTATTAAAAAAGGGGTTTACAAAAACAACAAACATTATGAGCAACACACATCGTTTTGAAACGCTACAATTGCATGCAGGACAACAAATTGACCCAACTACTAAGAGTCGTGCAGTACCTATTTATCAAACAACTTCTTATGGATTTGATAATGCGGAACATGCTGCAAATCTTTTTGGTTTGAAAGCCTTTGGTAATATTTATACCAGAATTATGAACCCGACTACCGACGTATTTGAACAACGTATTGCAGCGCTGGAAGGTGGTGTAGCTGCATTGGCAGTAGGTAGCGGTCAAGCTGCACAATTTATTGCATTGAATAATATCTTGCAAGCAGGAGATAATTTTATTTCTACTTCTTATTTATATGGAGGTACTTACAATCAATTTAAAGTTGCATTTAAGAGATTGGGTATTGAAGCTCGTTTTGCCGATGGCGATGATGTTGAAACATTTGTAAAACACATTGATAAAAACACAAAAGCAATTTATCTGGAAACAATCGGAAACCCACGTTTAAATATTCCTGATTTTGAAAAGTTTGCAGCTTTGGCGAAGGAGTATGATTTGCCATTGATTGTAGATAATACATTTGGAGCGGGCGGTTATTTATTCAAGCCATTGCAATATGGTGCAAATATTGTTGTAGAAAGTGCCACCAAGTGGATTGGGGGTCATGGAACTTCGATTGGCGGCGTAATTGTTGATGGTGGAAATTACAATTGGGGCAATGGTAAATTCCCGCAATTTACTGAGCCAAGTGAAGGTTATCATGGTTTGCAATTCTGGAATGTTTTTGGTGAAGGCAATCCTTTGGGCTTACCAAATATTGCTTTCATCATTCGTGCAAGGGTAGAAGGTTTGAGAGATTTTGGTGCTGCACAATCACCCTTTAACTCTTTCTTATTGATACAAGGCCTAGAAACATTGAGTTTGCGAGTAGAAAGGCATGTTCAGAATGCATTGGCATTGGCACAATGGCTGGAACAAAATGAAAATGTAGAGTATGTGCTTTATCCTGGGTTGAAGAGTAATAAATACCATGCTTTGGCAAAAAAATATTTACCAAATGGTTCTGGTGGCGTATTGCAATTTGGTATTAAAGGCGGTAAAAAAAATGCTGCTGAGTTTATTGATAACTTGCAATTGGCAAGTCATTTGGCGAATGTAGGAGATGCCAAAACTTTGGTAATACATCCTGCATCTACAACACATGAACAGTTGAGTGATACAGAACAAACAGCAAGTGGTGTTGAGCCAAATCAAATAAGGGTGAGTGTAGGAATAGAACATATTGAAGATATAAAAGCTGATTTTGAGAATGCATTTGCAGCAGTATTCTCTGAAGCAATGGTATTGGCTTAAAAATATTTAAAAGCGTTTGTATGCTTCAAAGTTTTGTTTTTTTTGGATATTACTTTTCATCTCTGAATAGGATTGTTGAGTTACCTACAGAACCTTAAAGTGTGCGACGCAACAGGCGATGCCATTTGTACAAAAGTTCGTTTCAAAAACTAAAAAAATAAATTTCTTGTTTCAAATATTTTATTCGGCTGACAGTTTTGTTTTGGAAAGCGGAAAAGAATTGCCACAAGTGCATTTGGGCTATACCACTTTTGGTTCGATGAATGCAGAAAAGAGCAACATTGTTTGGATATTTCATGCACTAACTGCAAATAGTAATCCTTTTGAATGGTGGCCCAGAGTGGTGGGAGATGGTGGTGTGATTAATGAACAACAGCATTTTATTATTTGTGTAAATATGCCGGGGAGTTGTTATGGAAGTATCAATCCTTTGTCAGTACAACAGGAAAATGCTGCACCTTATTATTTAGATTTTCCATTTTTCACGACAAGAGATATGATCAGAGCTTATCAATTACTTAAAACACATTTAGGGATTGAAAAAATATTTTTAGGAATTGGCGGTAGTATGGGCGGACAGCAATTGTTGGAATGGGCAATTGAAGAACCTGGTTTGTTTGAACATATTGTTCCGATTGCAACAAATGCAAAACACAGTGCCTGGGGAATTGCCTTTAATAGCACACAACGCTTGTGTATTGAAACAGATGTAACCTGGAAAACACCTGATGAAGCGGCAGGAATTAATGGGATGAAAACTGCAAGAGCAGTTGCATTGATTTCTTACAGAAATTATGCTACTTATCAATCTCAGGAAGGTGTTGTTGATGAAGCTTTGCCGGTAGATAAACAGGAATTTAAAGCAACTACTTACCAACAATATCAGGGAGAAAAATTGGCAAAACGTTTTAATGCTTACAGCTACTGGTATTTGAGTAAAGGAATGGATTCGCATGATGTGGGAAGAGCCAGAAATGGCGTTATTACTGCATTACAGCAGATTGAAGCTAAAACATTGGTGATAGGAATTTCGTCTGATATTTTATTTCCTGTACAGGAACAAACATTGTTACAACAACATATCAGGAATGCACAACTGGCTGTGATAGATTCTTATTATGGGCATGATGGATTTTTATTGGAGCATGAAAAAATTGGTTCTTTAATCAAGGGGTTTATTGAAGAGGAAATTGTAGCAATTTGATTTTTTAAATTAATTATATGGAACAAAAGAAGTTAAATATTGGGTTGTTTGGATTTGGGGTAGTGGGAGAAGGCTTGTATAAAATATTAAAACAAACGCCTTCATTGAATGCAACGATTAAACGAATAGTAATTAAACATCCCGATAAGCAAAGAAATGCACCACCAGAAATATTTACCAATCTTGCAAATGAATTGTTGTATGATGATTCAATAGATGTAATTGTAGAATTGATTGATGATGCCGAAGCTGCTTACCATATTGTTACTACTGCATTAAAAAATGGCAAAGCGGTTGTAAGCGCCAATAAAAAATTAATTGCAGAAAATTTGGCTGAGTTGTTGGATTTGCAACAACAATATAAGACACCGTTTTTGTACGAAGCTTCTGCGTGTGCTTCAATTCCCGTGATACGAAATTTGGAAGAATATTATGATAATGATTTATTACAAAGTATTACAGGTATTGTAAACGGTAGCACCAATTATATTCTCACCAAAATTTTTAATGAAAAGATTGAATTTGTAGATGCGTTGTTGCAGGCACAGCAATTGGGTTTTGTAGAACGTAATCCTAACCTTGATATTTTAGGAATTGATGCTACCAATAAACTAACTATTTTATTGTTACATGCTTATGGTATTGTTACAAAACCCGCATCAATACTATATTCCGGCATACAAAATATACAATTGAGTGATTCAAAAGTAGCTGCCGAAAAAGAAAACCAAATTAAATTAATTGCTAAGGCTGTGAAATTAAAAAACGGAAAAATTGCAGCTTACTTATTGCCTCAATTTGTAACAAAAGAATCACAATTGTACAATGTTGCCAATGAATACAATGGTGTAATTATTGAAAGTGGATTTTCGGATCAGCAATTTTTTTATGGTAAAGGAGCAGGCAGTTTTGCAACAGCATCGGCAGTGTTAAGTGATATCTCTGCATTGCGATACCAATACAAATATGAGTACAAGAAAAAATACAATCACAACCCTTTGGAAATTAGTAATGACTATTTTTTAAAAGTGTATGTCAGTTATGATGACTTGAAACAAGTGAATAAAGACAACTTTGAATGGATAGAAGAATTTCATGCCGGACAAATCAGGAGTTATTTGGTGGGTGTTATTCATGCTGAAAAATTACTTGCTACTGATTGGTGGAAACAGCAGGGTGTATCGCTTATATTGGCATCAGATCCTTTGATTGAAAATATTGATTATCGAGAAATAAAAAGACGAAGTTTAGAGTTGGCAGGGGTTGTTTAGTTTTTAGTTTAATAGTTTAGGAAGTTCAGTTAGTTTATAGTATTGAAAAGGTTGAAGAAGTTCAATGAGTTGAGATTGCTTAATGGTTTTATAGATTGATTATAAATTAAGCTAATACAATTATTTTCTGCTATAATTTGGAGCTTCTTTGGTGATGTCTACATCATGTGCATGGCTTTCTTTCATGCCTGCATTGGTGATTTTGACAAATGTTGCTTGTTGTAAATCTTTGATATTTTTTGCACCGCAATAACCCATCCCTGCTCTTAATCCACCAACGTATTGGTACACAATTTCATTCAAGTTTCCTTTGTATGCAACACGCCCTTCAATACCTTCGGGAACAAACTTTTTTACATCATCCTCAACATCTTGAAAATACCTGTCACCACTGCCCTGGCTCATTGCACCTAAGCTGCCCATTCCACGATATTCTTTAAACTTACGACCTTCATAAATTATTGTTTCACCCGGACTTTCTTCAACACCTGCAAATACACTGCCCATCATTACTACGTTTGCGCCGGCTGCTAAAGCTTTAACCATATCACCGGTGTATCTAATTCCACCATCTGCAATTACAGGAATGTTTTTTCCTTTTAGTGCATTGCTAGCTTCCATCACTGCTGTTAACTGAGGTACACCTGCACCAGCTACAATACGTGTAGTACAAATAGATCCAGGTCCAATACCAACCTTTACACAATTTGCACCTGCATTTGCCAATGCCAGCGCACCTTCTGCAGTTCCTACATTACCGGCGATTATTTGTAACTTTTTAAAGTTTTTTCTTAATGCTTTTAATGCTTCAATTACACCTTTGCTGTGACCGTGTGCAGAGTCTAAAGTGACAACATCAACTCCTACTTGAATCAATGCATCGGCACGGTTCATCAAATCGTTGGTAATGCCCAAAGCCGCTCCTACCAACAATCTTCCGTAACCATCTTTTACTGCGTTGGGATTATTGGTAAGCTGTAAAATGTCCCTGTAAGTAATTAATCCAACTAATTTACCTTGTTTGCTTACAACAGGTAATTTCTCAATTTTATAATTTCTTAAAATATTTTCTGCCTTTGCTAAATCTGTTCCCTCGGGTGCTGTAATGAGTTTTTCTTTAGTCATTACCTCACTTACTTTTCGCATTTTGTTCGTTTCAAAACGAAGGTCTCTGTTGGTTAAAATGCCTACCAGTTTTTGTTGTTTATCAATCACCGGAATGCCTCCAATTTTATATTCTTTCATCAACTTTAAAGCATCACCAATAGTAGCATCTACAAATAAAGTGATGGGATCGATAATCATAGCACTTTCACTTCGTTTTACTTTACGAACCTGATCTGCCTGTTTTTCTATGCTCATGTTTTTATGTAAAATTCCCAGTCCGCCTTCTCTTGCTAATGCAATTGCAAGATTGGCTTCTGTAACGGTATCCATTGCCGCAGATAGCATTGGAATGTTAAGAACTATATTTTTTGTAAGGTGCGATTGAATGTTTACTTCTCTTGGTAATACTTCGCTGAATGCAGGAACTAACAATACATCATCGAATGTTAAACCGTCAATAAATTTTCTTGAAGAAGTGGATTTGTTGCGGGAGGATTTTATTGTTGCCATGTGCAAAGATAAAGTTGGAAATAAATACACCAAAAGTTTTTATGGTATTGGTAAATAGGTAAGATTATATATTTGCTTCAAAAAAAGTTGAAAACACGAATACTAATTGTTGCGTTGTTCTGTTTGATTAATAAAACCAATGCACAGAACTCTGAAAATGATTTAAATCCGGTGACTGTTACTGCGTCCATTCATCCGATGAAAGTCTCGGCTACGGGCAGAAATATTTTTGTGCTTCAGTCAGATTATATATCTAAACTTCCAGTAAATTCTATAGATGAATTGTTGCGTTACATACCCGGTATTGAAATACAAGCCAGGGGTCCGAAAGGTTCTCAAAGTGATATTGTGATGCGTGGTGGAACATTTCAGCAAGTATTGGTAATTGTTGATGGGCTTCGTCTGAATGACCCGAATACAGGGCATTTCAACGGTTATATACCAATTGTTCCTGCAGAGATTGACCGCATAGAAATTTTAAAAGGAGCATCATCAGCGGTTTATGGTTCGGACGCTGTTGGTGGCGTAATCAATATTGTTACTAAAACATTTAAGCATCAACAAAAAAAGAATGAAGTTTTTGGTGCATTGTCCGGTGGCGAATTTGGATGGTACAATATCAACTCCGGATTTTATTACAACAATCAATCAACAGCAATCAGTGGTGGAATATTATCCAACAATGCATCAGGGCAACAACAAAGAGGTACAAAGGGTTATTTTTATAACAATACTGTTTCAGCTTCCGTATTTCATCAGCTTAATACTAAATTGAGTTTGAATATTGCCTCAGCATTTGATAACAGAAAGTTTGCTGCACAAAATTTTTATACCACATTTTTATCTGATACAGCTAATGAAAATGTAGGTTCATTTTGGAATAGATTACGAATAGATTACAAAAATAATAAACATCAATTTTCATTAAACGCAGGTTATAAAATTGTAAAAGATGAATACCAGTATAACTCAGTTGCAATAAAGAATGAAAGCACATCAAAACTATTGCAATTACTAGCTTTGTACGAATATGAAATGAATGATCATAATAATTTTGTAGCGGGCATTCAACACCAAAATAGAAGCATCGAATCGAATGACAGAGGGGTACATTCTGTACAACAATTTGCAGGATTTTTTATCTGGAAAAATGAATCAATCAAAAATTTAAATGTAAGTCCGACATTGCGATTAGAATGGGACGCAAATGCAGGAACAGAATTAGTTCCGCAGGTAAATATCTCTTACGCACTAAAGCATTTTCAGTTAAGAGGCAGTGCCGGCAAAACCATACGTCAAGCAGATTTCACCGAACAATACAATAATTATAATAAAGTTTTGGTAACGGGTGGTCGCATTGGAAATCCAAATCTTGCAGCAGAGAATTCTTTTAGTTATGAAATTGGGGCCGATGTGTTTGCCATAAAAAATGTAAAAATTGCAACCTCTATTTTTAGGAAAGAATACAGCAAATTAATTGATTGGGTAACTACACCTTATGCCTTGATGCCGAGAAGAGATAATCTGTCTCCAACAGGGAATTTTGCATTAGCTACAAATATTGCAAGGGTAAATACCAATGGTTTTGAAACTGATATTCAATTTTCCAAAACCTTACAAAACAAACAATCTATTTATTGCGCCGCAGGATTATTGTGGCTTGAATCATTGAGCAGCGATAGTGTGCCGTCTTTGTATGTTTCTGCACATGCAAAATTGCTTACTAATTTTTCAATTTTATATGCAACAAAACTGTTTAATTTTTCTGTGAATGGAATTTATAAATCAAGAGCAGCACAAAATGCGACTGCTATTAAAGCAACATTATCCAAAGATTATTTTGTACTAAATACCAAGCTTGATTTTATCATTAAAAAGCAATGCAATATTTTTTTACAAGTGGATAATGTATTTAATACTAGCTATAGTGATGTTTTAGGAAGCATCATGCCAGGCAGATGGCTGATGGGTGGAATTAAAATCATGTTTGAAAATAAGCATTAAGCCAGTTTGTAAATTTTACCCGGCAAAGCAAGAATTACATTTTGCAATTCGAGTGTTAATATTG
The DNA here is from genome assembly GCA_947456805.1 of Chitinophagaceae bacterium. Classification (GTDB taxonomy): domain Bacteria; phylum Bacteroidota; class Bacteroidia; order Chitinophagales; family Chitinophagaceae; genus UBA1930. The sequence goes on from CANGTN010000016.1 coordinate 19,659, forward strand.
CTGAAGCCACACTGCTACTGCTTAAGCCACTCTTGACATACAATTCATCAATATGAACTGATTCCCTTTCTTTTAAAATATTGGTAATTGTTTTTTCATCATCCGTTAAATCAATAAATAATTCTCTTTGTTTTTTAGTTACTTTCTTTTTTTCTTGCCACCCCATTTCTTCAATAATCTGATTGGGGTTTGCCAGTAAAATAGCCTTGTTCTGTTGAATTAATTTTAAACATCCGCTGCTTTTGTTATCGTAAATTTTGCCCGGAACAGCAAACACATCTTTGTTGTAATTGTAGGCCATTTCGGCTGTAATCATGCTTCCACCTTTGATTGCAGTTTCAATAACGATTGTAGCGTCTGCCATGCCAGCCACAATTCTATTGCGTTGCGGAAAATTGTAACGATCGGGTTTTGTGTTTTTTCTAAACTCAGTTAATAAGCCACCGTTCAACAACATATCTTTTGCTAAAGATTTATGTTGAGCAGGATAAATTGTATCTAATCCATGTGCCAGAACACCAACTGTTGCAACATTATTTTTAATACAGGTTTTGTGTGCAACTGCATCTATGCCATATGCCAATCCACTGGTTATTAAAGTTTGATGTGGTTGTAATGTTTCAATAATTTCTTCTGTTATTTGTTTGCCGTAATCAGTATTGTTTCTTGTGCCGATGATGCTGATAATTTTCGATTCATTCAAATTGGCATTTCCTCTATAATACAGTACTGTAGGGGCATCGTAGCAATGTAATAATCGCTGTGGGTAATTTTCATCTCTAAGAAAAAGTATCTTAATATGGTGTTTCTCTGTAAAAGATATTTCTTCTTCAGCAATTTGAAACTGATTGAAATTTTTAATTGATTTCGCTTTGATTTCTCCTATGCCTTCAATGGTGCTAAGTTCTTTTTTCTTTGCTTTAAAAATATTGGTTGCTTCACCAAAATGTTCAATGAGATCTTTCGCTTGTACGGGTCCAATTCCGGGTACAAGTGTCAGTGCAATTTGATTGATTCTTTCATTATTCATCTTAAGATAAAGATATATATAATCTCTACATTACAATCCAACAATCAAAAATTCTGTTCGTCTGTTTTTTGCCTTTCCTGCTTCCGTCGTATTATCGGCAATAGGTTTCGTAATACCAAAACCTTTGTAACTTAAACGTTTACTTGAAATACCTTTTTGAATTAAATAAGCTACAACTGATTTTGCTCTGTTGGTTGATAGGACTAAGTTATCAGAAGCTTTTCCGATGTTGTCAGTATGGCCATAAATCTCAACTTTTAGGTTCGGATTATCGATAAGTGTTTGGTATAGTTTATCTAACTCAATTAAGCTTATTGGCAATAATTCATAGGCATTATTTTGAAATTGAATATTATTAAAAGTTACCACTTTATTCAGGCTGATAGATTCTAATGCAATATCTTTTTTGTAGGTGCTATCTGCATATAAATTGGTAAGTGAATATTGTTCGGTGTAATATAAATAGCCGGTTCTGTTTACTGAAAATGTATAATCTTTCCCGGTGGGCAATGTAATAAAATAATCACCTATTTCATCGGTTTGAATTTTCATTAAAACCTTGGCTGTGCTGTTATCAATTAATTCAATGGTACTTGGTAAACCCTTGTTTGTTTTTTTATCAAATACTTTTCCTTTTACATACAATGTTTTAGCGGGTTGGACGTGTTTTGGTAAAGTAAATTTATATAAATCAAGTCCGCCTCGGCTATCACTTCTGTCACTTGCATAATAGGCAGTTTTTCCATCTGCACTTACTGCTATATAAGCATCTTCATCAACTGTGTTAATTGGATATCCTAAGTTTTCAGGCAAGCCCCAATATCCTTCTTGATCTCTGCGCATCATAAACAAATCAGCACCACCATATCCTGGCCAACCATCACTTGTAAAGTATAAAGTTTTATTATCCGGATGAATGTAAGGGGCATATTCATCACCTGCAGTATTGATGCTATCACCCATGTTCATTGCTTCTCCAAATTTTCCATTTGCTTGCCTTACACTATAGTATAAGTCTTTGCCACCAACTCCTCCGTATCTGTTGCTGCTGAAATATAATACACGTTTATCAGGACTAAGGCTAGGGCTGCTTTCCCAGAAATCGGTATTGATATTATAGCCTAAATTTTCAGGCTCACTCCAGCCTTCGGGAGTATAATATGAAATGTATAAATCAAAATCGCCGAAGCCTTTTACTTTTCCAAAATTGCCTGCAAAAATCATCCATTCGCCATCGGCAGACATAGTGATTGCTCCTTTACTTGCTTCGTTGTTGATATCACCTTTAATGAAAGTTGCAGCACCATATTGTTGATGGTTTATTTTGCTTTGCATAAACTCTTCCCGGATTCCTTCTCCTCTTCTTGAAAATACCAGCAAACTATCGTCAATACTGATGTTGGGGTAATATTCACTTCTTACAGAGTTAACACTATCTCCTAAATTTACAGGTGAAAAATCAAGACTAATTTCGGGATGTTCTTGCTTGAATTTTATTGCAAACGCATAACATCTTTTTCTGTAGTTACCACTTTTAATACTTCTATCACTGATTTTAGGAATTGAAAGAAAATAATTGACGGCAGCTAATGCTTCTTCAAATTTACCTTGTCCGGCCAGATTGATAGAATAAGGTAAATGATATTGTCTGAAATAAGTGGTGTCTTTTCTTTTGGCTATCTCATAAAATTGTACAGATAAATCATGTTTTTTTAATTGCCCATAAACTCCTGCAAGTGATAAAATTGCATCTACATAATTGGTATCCTGAATAATACTTTTTTGGATTAAAGGAATTGCTTCAATCAAATCACCATCCTTTAAATATTCAACAGCTTGTTCGTATGTTTTGATTGCTTTTGGATTAATTTTTTCAGGTACATAAGTTTGACTCTTTGCTTGCGAAGCAGCAATCAAACAAATCAACAAAGCAATAATTTTTATACGTTTCAATTCAACAGATTTAGGGTAAAATTTTCATTAGCATTGTAATATCCGAAAAAGAAAATCAACAAGCTGTTAAAATGAAAATTGTTGCGGCAACTTTTTTATAAAAAGTCCAATTTTAATTAAGGAATATCCACATATTTATGCAATTGCAAACTCAGTTCCCATTGTGGGTTGCATTTAATGTATTCAATAATTAAAGGAATCACATTTTGTTTTTTATCCCATTCGGGTTGTAAGTATAATCTACAATTTGAAGGAACTTGTTTTGCATAGGTTTCGGCCCAATCAAAATCGTGTTTGTTAAAAACTACCACTTTCAATTCATTGGCTGCTGCAACAACTTCGGATAATGGCGCTTTGAATTTTTTTGGAGAAACGCAAATCCAATTCCATGATCCGCTTAAAGGCGATGAACCACTTGTTTCTATATTCGTTTCAAATCCTGCTGATTGCAGTTGCTGTGTCAGTTCATCCAATTGATGCAACAATGGTTCACCACCGGTAACTACAACCAATGGTTTTGTTATCATTGATTTATTGGTATTTATTCCGGTTTCTTTTATTGCGTTTGAAACAATTTCAGCCACAGAATATTTTGGATGAATAGAAGCATCCCAGCTTTCTTTCACATCGCACCAAACACAGCCAACATCACAACCACCTAATCTGATAAAATAGGCAGCCCGACCTTGATGAAAGCCTTCGCCTTGTAAGGTATAAAAGCTTTCCATTAAAGGAAGCATCATTTCGTTGGTTAATGCCATTATTGAATTTGATTGTTTAATAAATAAGCCTGTAAGGTGTTTTTTAACAATCCTGCAATTGTCATTAATCCAACTCCGCCGGGCACAGGAGTAATTGCCGCACATTTAGGAGCCACTTCATTAAAAGCTACATCACCTTTTATTTTAAAACCTTTTTTTGCTGTTTTGTCTGCAACCCTTGTAATACCTACATCTATTACTACGGCATTTGCTTTTACCATATCTGCAGTAATATAATTGGGTTTGCCAATTGCAGCAACAATAATATCGGCTTGTAAACAAATTTCTTTTAGATGAGTAGTATAACTATTGCATAATGTAACTGTGCAATTCCCTCTTTTTAAATTGCTGCTTAATAAAATACTCATTGGTCTTCCAACAATATTGCTTCTGCCAATTACAACTGCATGTTTACCTTTTGTTTCTATATCAAAATGTTCTAGCATTAACATAATACCATAAGGTGTAGCAGGAATAAAAGTTGGTAAACCCTGAACTAATTTACCGACACTGATTGGGTGAAATCCGTCAACATCTTTTTCCGGAGCAATTGTTTCAATCACTTTTGCTTCGCTGATATGTTTAGGTAGAGGTAACTGCACCAAAATACCATCTATGTTATTGTCATTATTAAGAGCTTTGATTTTTTCTAACAAAATTGCTTCAGATACTGTTTCTTCTAATCTTATTAAAGTAGAATTGATGCCTACTTCGGCACAGCTTTTTACTTTACTTGCTACATAGGTTTCGCTTGCGCCATCACTGCCTACTAATATGGCAGCTAAATGTGGGTTGCGATTTCCATTATTTTGAAGCTCAATAACTTGTTGTTTCAAATTATCTTTCACAGATTGTGAAGCAATTTTTCCGTCTAATAGTATCATGATGACAAAGGTAATAGCTCCTCTATAAAACGTTGGAGTTACTTTAAGTTGAATTAAAATATTTTTCAGTTTATAGATTTTCACCGATTTTTCACCGATTTTTATTTTAAAAAAAAGAAAAAAGTTAACGATTTGTTATTATTGTCATTATATTTACGCTTTAAAAGTTAAGATAAAAACTATACGCACATGAGAAAAATGCTATTCTTAATGGTGATGTCGCTATTTACAGTTATAGTAGCTTCCGCCCAAAGCCGGGTGATTTCCGGAACAGTTAAGGATGATAAAGGTGAGCCAGTTCCCTTTGCATCCATCTTAGTTAAAGGTACAAAAACCGGTGTTGCAGCAGATGCCAATGGAGCATTCAAGATTAATGCAAAAACAGGGGATGTACTTGTAATTTCTGCGGTAAATTTCAAATCGATTGAGGAAAGAGTCGGTTCTGCCAATGTTATGAATCCTTCATTGACCAAAATGGAATCCACTGCTGAAGTTGTTGTAACTACACAGCTAGGTCAAACAACTCGTAAAAAAGAATTGGGTTATTCGGTTGCTACAGTTAAGGCTTCAGAATTAACACAAGCTAAAGTAGTTAACTTGCAAAATGGGTTAACCGGTAAGGTTTCCGGATTGAATGTCACTACTACCAATAATGGGGTTTTTGCCGACACAAGAATTACCCTTCGTGGTATTCGTTCTCTAACAGGTAATAACCAACCAATGTTAATTTTAGATGGGGTGCCTATTAGCTTAAATTATATTAACTCCATTAATCCTAATGATATTGCAGACGTTACAATCTTGAAATCTGCATCTTCAACTGCTTTATACGGTGGTGATGGTGTAAATGGTGCAATTGTAATTACTACTAAAAAAGGGAATAAATCAAAACCTCAAATTTCTTTGAGCTCAACTGTACAGTTTGAGACTATTTCATTCATGCCTAAATTCCAAACACAGTTTGGTAGTGGGTCAAGTGAAGATGCAAACGGATATGGTATTTATGATCCAGTTGAAAACCAGTGTTATGGCCCGGCATTTGATGGTTCAATGGTACAAATCGGTCGTACAAGAGCTGATGGATCTAAGTTTATGACTGATTATAGCGCTAAGCCTGATGAAAAGCGTAAGTTTTTCAACACAGGAACAACTACTCAAAATGATTTTTCTTTCTCTACAGGAGATTTTTATTTAAGTGTTCAAGATGTAAACATTAAAGGTATTGTACCTAAAGATGTAAACCACAGAACATCTGTAAGAGTTTCTGCTATTAAAGAATATAATAAATTCAAAGCTACTTTTAACGTAACTTATACACAAAGTAATTACAACGTTACAACAGGGGATATTTACTGGAGTGTATTTAATACGCCAATGCAAATACCTTTAACTCAGTTTAAAGATTGGAAAAATGCATCTGATTGGGGTAATCCTAACAATTATTTTAGCGATTATTATGGTAATCCATATTTTGAAATTGACAATGAAAGACAAGCAGGAAGAAGCCATGATCTAATTGCAAATCTTGAATTCAACTATAGATTTACAGATTGGTTAACTGCTACTTACAGAGTTGGTGGAACTGTAAATACAGGATATTCTAAATCTACCAATGGAGCATTTGTATATTCTGATTTTGCAAAAAATTCAAATAAATACATTGCAGGTACTGATTTAGCAGCTTCTGTTTCTGATAATACAAGTAATTCTAGCAGAATTACCGGTGAGTTTTTCTTAAGTGCAAGAAAACAATTTGGTAAATTCAGAGTAGAAGCTTTAGCGGGTCATTTGTTTAGAGAAACGCAATCAAAATCTATTGGTGTTGCTACCGGAAACGGTGGATTGGGAATACCAACTGTATTTAACGTGATTGCACGCAAAGGCGAACCTAGTGTAAGTGAAGGTACTTCTATGACTAGATTACAACGTTATTATGCCAAAGCAACTATAGGATATAACAGTTGGTTGTTTGCAGAAGTCAATGCTAACATGGAAGATAATTCAGTATTGGCATCAGCATTGAATTTTGATGCAAAATCAATCAATTACTTCTACCCTGGAGCAAACGTTTCTGCAATTTTAAGTGATGCAATTCCTGCAATTAAAAATAGTAGAGCAATTTCTTTCTTGAAACTAAGAGCAGCTGTTGCAAGAACAGGTAACACCAATGCATTGGGTGCTTACAGTTTAGAAAACACTTTCGGTAATGGTGCTAATTTTCCTTACGGAACTTTGTTAGGCTATACAGCTAGCAATACTTTGAGACCTGCTACCTTGCAACCTGAGTTTGTAAATACTACGGAATTTGGTTTTGATTTAGGTTTAAATAAAAACAAAATCAATATTGAAGCTTCTTACTACAAACAAGACAACTCCAATCAAATCCTTACAGGACAAGCATCTGTATCATCAGGGTTTACCGGTATTTTACAGAACGCTGCTTCTTTTGTAAACGAAGGATTTGAAGTTGATTTGAAATTAACACCGTTAATTAAAATCAATAAATTCAATATGGATTTTAAAATCAACTACTCTTACCAACAAAATAAAGTGTATAAAGTATTGGATGGTGGTGTAGATGAGTTGGGTATTGGCAATGGTAATTTCATCATCAAAGGATATTCTGCATATACATTTAAATTAACTGATTATGTGAGAGATCCTGAAGGACGTGTAATAGTTGATGCTAATACAGGTTATCCAAGTTTGGATGCAACTCCAAGAATATTTGGACAAACTTTGCCTCAACATTATTTGGGTATGACTGCAAGTTTTAGTTATGATAGATTTAGCTTGAACATTGTGGCTGATTACCGTGGTGGTGCTCAAATTTATAACGGTATTGGTCCAGATATGGATTTCACAGGTATTTCATACAGAAGCGGTCAAAATGGTCGTCAGCGTTTTGTATTCCCTAACTCAGTTTATGTAGATGGTGCAGGTAAATATGTTCCTAACACGAATATCTATACGCAAAGTGGTGGATATGGCTTCTGGGAGTCTTCTGCTTACAATCGTTCTATCAATTCTAACTACTTGAGTAGTGCTGATTTCTGGAAGATAAGAGAAGTTGCTTTAAGTTATAATATTCCTGTAAGTATTTTCGGAAAGCATATTCCAATTAAAGGGGCTACTGCTACTTTAACTGGTCGAAACTTGTTTGTATTCTTGCCAAAAAATAATGAATGGACAGATCCTGAGTTCTCTAATACAACAGGAAATGCTCAAGGTGTAAACAATTCTTTCAATACACCTCCAACAAGAATATGGGGAGCTAACATTACCTTAAACTTCTAATTTTTAGCAAACACAATAAATAGTAAGACAATGAGAAAAATTTCAATCATAACCTTGGTTCTTGCAGTTGTAATGATTGCCAACCAAAGTTGTACTAAAACATATTTTGATATCAATAAAAACCCTAATAGTGTTACTTCAGGAAATGTAACCTACGATGTAGTTTTACCCGCTGCAATGAGTAATACAGGAACTATTATTGCAACACAATGGGGCTTTTTGCAAAATTGGATGGGTTACTGGGCACGTTCGGGTAGCTTTTCTGCAAACTCTGTAGAAGAAACATACAACATTACTACAGGTTTTGGTACCGGAATTTGGTCTAATTTATTAGACAATAACTACGATTATCAAATAGTAATTGCTAAGGCAAATGAAGCAGGTGCAGGTTTTTATGAAGGCATTGGTCGTATCATGAGAGCGCACAATACTGCTTTATTGGTAGATTTATACAACAATGTTCCATATTCTCAGGCAGGTCAGGGTGCAAACGGTAACATTACCCCTGCTTATGACAACGGCTTAACAGTGTATAAAGATTTATTCAGACAATTGGATACTGCTATTTCTTTAATAAAAGGTGCTTCTACATCTGGTCCAAATAAAGGCATTACCTCTAATGACATTATGTTTAATGGGGATAATACACTTTGGATAAAGTTAGCAAACACACTTAAATTACGTATGATTTTACACATGCACAAAGTGCCGACAAGTGAGTTTGACAGAGCAGCTGAAGTTGCTAAAATTGTAGCTGAAGGCAGTGGATATTTAGGCGCTGGTCAAAATGCTGCTGTTAATCCTGGTTATGCACAGGACAGACCAAACCCATTCTATAATTTATATATTAAAGATGCAGCTGGTAATGCAACCTCAAGCAGCAGATACTATGCAGCAAATAAGTGGGCTATGGAGTATTATAAATGGAATGGTGACTTAAGAAAAAATTATTTTTATGCTCCTGCCGGAGGAACCGGTTCAACCTATACAGGCGTTGATTATGGTTTGCCTCCTTCAACAACAAATGCTTATACTTCACTATCTTTAATTGGTGCTGGTTTGGGCAAAAGCCCTACGATGGGTCAATGGATTTTGACAGGTGTAGAAAGTTTGTTTTTACAAGCTGAAGCGGCGCAAAGAGGGTTTATCAGTGGAACTGCTGCAACTTTATTATCAAGTGCAGTTGCTGAATCATTCACCTGGTTAGGTGTACCAAGTACTGTACAAACTGCTACTGCTTACTTAGCTTTTAATGCAACATATACAGATTGTGATATTGCTGCTGCTGCTGCTCCGGCTTCTGCTACTGCTACTGCTACAGGAGATAAGAATTTTACCATTCTTTCTCAAAAAATGTTTGCACTAAATGGTATTGCTCCTTTCGAAATTTATAGTGACTGGAGAAGAACTGATATCATTTATGGCAGTGGAAATGCAGGTTACACTCCAGGTCCGGCATTATCGGTATCTCCTGCTGTAGGAAGTAATAAAATTCCAACAAGATTGTTTTATCCTCAAAATGAGTATAATTACAATGCTGCCGCAGTTGCAGCTCAAGGAACAATTACTGCTCAATCTAAAATTTTCTGGGATCGATAATTCACAAATTAATTAAGGAACAACTAAACTTTAAATCATGAAAATAAATATCGCTTCACTCAGTGCTTTATTGATTTCTGCAGCAATGTTCACTAGCTGCTTGAAAGACAATGGCTTTGAAGAACAAAAATATGGCATCAAAGATCCATCTGGCGTCTCTTTGGGTATCTCATTCCCTGAATCTCCTGAAAAAGATTTTGCTATAGATGCCTTAAACACAGCACAAACTGTTACTATGTGTAACCTAAATTTGGAGGCAGATCAGCCTGCTCCAGCTGACGTTAATGTTAATTTAGTACTAAATCCAACTTTAATATCAGCTTACAATTCAGCTAATGGTACCTCTTTGGTTAGTTTGCCAACCAGCAGATACACAATGAATATGAAAGTTAAGATACCAAAGGGTGCTAGGATGGGAGATGTAAGTATCAGCGTACCAGATGCTTCTTTAATCGATCCTACCTTGTCTTATGCAATGGGTTTATCTATCGCAAGTATTGATGAATCAGGATATACAATTGCATCTAATTTAAAGAATATCTTGGTAAAAATCAGCGTTAAAAACAAATATGATGGCACTTATGTTTTAAAATCTAAATTGTTAGATTGGTTAAGTGGCTATGGTATTTCTAATACTCCTTTTACTTGGCCTGGTTCTACATCTAGTTATGGTTCTATTTTGATGATTACTGCAGGACCAACTAGTGTTAAAATGTTTGATGATTGGGGTTTTGGTACTTATATTCATCCAATTAGAACAACTACAGCTTGGTCAGGCTTCGGTTCTACAGAGCCTAAATTTACTTTTGATGGAACAACAAATGCTTTAACAGCTGCAACTAATGATTTTCCAAATCCACCAAACGGCAGGGCTTTCAGAGTGAATACAGCAGTAACTACTAGCAGATGGGATCCTGTAACAAAAAATATTTATGCAGCAATTATCATGTCTCATCCAGGTAGACCAGATTTGCAAATTTTTGATACTTTGGTTTATGTAGGTCCAAGATAATACTTTAAATAAATTTATTTTATTTATACAATAAGCCACACTAACTTAGTGTGGCTTATTAATTTTATATTAAAAATTAATTCAATGAAAACAATTATAGTAACAGTTTTTTGTATTACTCAATTTTCAATACTCCAATCAGCAGCTCAGGCGCTTGCATTTACCGATCCTGCACAAGCGTATAATAAATTATTGCTAGATAAAAATGGAGATGGTACTAACATGGAAAGGGTTGGTACCTATAAAGTAAAAGGTAAATCGCTGTATTTTGGCGGCAACTTAAAAGGAACTGTATATAATAAAGAACGCGGTTTTCCGGATGTATTGATTAACTACAATACCTACAACCAAAATGTTGATATTTACGACAATGGCAATGTACCTATCGCAACGAAAAAGTACAACGAACTCGATTCTTTTAAAGTAAACGTAAATACTAGTGATTTCAATGCCACCGTTACATTTGTTTCATCGGTGATTTTGCAGAGTAATGACAACTGTTTCTTTCAGGTAATCTCACTTGGTAAGAAATATGCTTTATATAAAAAATACCATTCCGACCTCGGAATTGTAACCGAAAACCAGTTTCAAGCAGACTTAAGACAATTTGATTTGTTGACTGATTATTATTATTCCGAATCTGGAGTTAAAGGGATAAAAAAAATTAAACTCACCAACAATGGAATCATAAAAGAATTTAAGAATATTAAAGATATTTCCAAAATTATAGAAGAAGGGTCATTGATGTTTAATCCCGAAGGACTTTTACTCAATGTTTTTGAAGAAATCAATAAATAGTCATTTTTAATTTTTCTGTTGTACCATGCTCGTAAAAACCTTTGGCAGTGCGGTTTATGGCGTAGAAGCAATTACAATTACTATTGAAGTAAATGTAAGCAGTGGCCAAAATTATTATATCGTAGGACTACCCGATAATGCAGTTAAAGAAAGTTTACAACGCGTTGAAGCAGCTATAAAAACCAATAACTACGAAATGCCACGCACCAAATTGGTGGTAAATCTTGCTCCTGCAGATATTAAAAAATCAGGCAGCGCATTTGACTTGCCCATTGCAATTGGTGTTTTGGGTGCTACAGATCAACTTGAAAATACGGACTTATTGAAGGATTACTTAATCATGGGAGAATTAAGTCTAGATGGAACTATACAATCCATCAAAGGTGCTTTGCCTATTGCCATTCAGGCAAGAAAAGAAGGTTACAAAGGATTGATTATTCCCAAAGCAAATGCAAGAGAAGCGGGTATGGTAAACAATCTCACCGTTTATGGTGTAGAACATTTGAATGAGGTAGTTGCTTTTTTTAATAATACGGAGTCTTTGCAACCTATAGTTGTAAATACAAGAGAAGAATTTTTTGCCAATCAATACGAATTTGATTTTGACTTTAGCGATGTTAAAGGACAAGAAAATATTAAACGAGCTTTAGAAATTGCAGCAGCTGGTGGTCACAATGCAATCCTAATAGGACCCCCAGGAGCCGGGAAAACCATGCTGGCAAAGCGTTTACCAACAATTTTACCTCCATTGAGTTTACAAGAAGCATTGGAAACAACAAAAATTCATAGTGTTGCAGGGAAGTTACCGGAGAATAGTTCATTGATTAGTAAACGCCCATTCAGAAGCCCACATCATACAGTTAGTGATGCAGCTTTAGTTGGTGGGGGTGGTGTTCCTCAGCCGGGTGAAATTTCTTTGGCACACAATGGTGTTTTGTTTTTGGACGAATTACCTGAGTTTAAAAAAACGGTATTAGAGGTAATGCGTCAACCAATGGAAGAACGAATGGTAACCATTAGTCGAGCAAAATTAGCATTAGATTTTCCGGCAAATTTTATGTTGATTGCAAGTATGAATCCTTGCCCATGTGGGTTTTACAATCATCCAGAAAAAGAATGTACTTGCCCAGCCGGAGCGGTACAAAAATATTTACACAAAATCAGTGGTCCGCTATTAGACAGAATTGATTTGCATGTAGAAGTAACCCCTGTTGCTTTCAATGAATTGAGCAATACTAAAAATGGTGAAAATTCAGCAACCATTCGTGAAAGAGTGATTGCTGCAAGAGCAATACAAACGGAACGTTATAAAGCACAATTGGGTATTTATTCCAATGCACAAATGAGCAGTAAAACATTACGGGAAATTTGTGCGATTGATAATATTGGCGAAACATTATTGAAGAGAGCAATGGAAAAATTAAATCTTAGTGCAAGGGCTTACGATAGAATATTGAAGGTAAGCAGAACCATTGCTGATTTAGCTGCAAGTGAAAAAATAAAACCCGAGCATCTGGCTGAGGCCATTCACTACAGAAGCTTAGACAGAGAGGGCTGGGCGGGATAATTATTAATCTTCCAAGTGAATAGAAATTGTAATCATACGAGATTGCAACTTGTCAAAAACGCTACTATACTTTAATGCCGGGTCTCTACTATGAATATTAGATATTCCATAACTATATTTAATTTCTGGAGAAAAAGTAACAAAGGGTAAATAAAAATTAAATCCAATTCCGGCTTCCAATGCAAAATCATTCGTTTTTAATTTTACCAAATCTTCGGCATTTCTTGCTGTAGAATTACTAGCCAAGTCGATATCAAATTTTGCGCCGGCCAAAATATACGTTCTGAAATTATTAATTCTATCCGAATTAAATTTTACATGAAATGGAAAACTTACAATGGTAGATTGTAAATTCTTCTTCTCTACTCTTAATGGGTAATTGACATTATAGGTAAAATATTTTGCTCCGCCAATAATGAGTTGTGGGTTGGCCCTGAATTCAAAATATTTATTGATTTTTAAAGTTCCCAATAAACCTAAAGCAATACCACCACTTGCTCCGGGTTCAGCACTCATGATGCTGTCATCAGCTAAAAATTTTGGATGTTTTGTTCCAGTAAGATAGCTGCTGTTATAGGCTAAAGTCATCCCAAAATAATACGGCATATCATCATGGTCAGGACGATTCAAGTCTCTGTATTGTGCGTGTAATGTTGTAGTTAAAAAAACAAAACAAGCTATTGGTATTATTTGCTTCCGCAATAAATGGTACATATGCCTAAACTTAGTTTTTTTAAATAAGTATTTTTGAAACCAGCATCATGCATGATGCTTAAAAAATTTTTTCCCTCCGGAAATGCTTGAATTGAGCCATTAAGGTATTGATAAGCATCTTTATTTTTTGCAAACAATTTCCCAAAATTTGGCGCAATTACATTCATGTACAGAGAATAAATACTTTTAAATCCGGGTTGAGTCGGTTTACTAAATTCTAAAACAACCGCTTTGCCGCCCGGTTTCAGTACCCTGTACATATCTTGTAAACCTTGTGTAAGATTTTCAAAATTACGTACTCCAAATGCAACAGTAATGGCATCAAAAGTATTATCTGGGAAGTTTATTTTTTCGCTATCACCGGTTTGTAATTCAATAGTTTCATTCAAACCAAGGGTGCTGATTTTTTTTCTGCCAAAATCCAACATGCCTTCGCTAATATCAATACCAATAATTTTTTTTGGCTGTAATAATTTTTGGGTAAGAATGGCAACATCCGCCGTGCCTGTGGCAACATCCAAAATATACTGCGGTTGTATATCTTTCAATTGTCTGATTGCTTTTTTCCTCCAGCCAATATCTATTCCGGCACTTAAAAATCTGTTTAAGAAGTCATAACGAAAGGCAATGTCATTAAACATAGATGCCACTTGCTGTTTTTTACTCAAACTACTCGCATTATCCGGAACGATTGTATCATGTGCAAACTTACTCATACGTAACAACGAAGATAAGCATTGCTTGGTTTTAGCTGCTTTTGTTTGCAGTAGTTATTGAAAATAGTTGTTTCGATACAACAACACTTATTACTTGCAACTTACTACCTACAACTTAAAAAAAGCCGATTATCTTCGTATCCGAATGAAGGCATTAATTTATAAATCTACGGGCAGCTGGTATATTACCAAATCAGAAACTGGTAAGTTGTATAATGCACGTATTAAAGGCGTTTTAAAAATTGATGGCATAACCTCTACCAATCCAATTGCAGTTGGTGATGAAGTGGATATGGAATTGGAAAATGAATTAGAAGATACAACCACTATCACAAAAATTCATGAACGAAAAAATTATGTTGCCCGTCAATCTCCGCACAACAAACACCAACATCATATCATTGCAAGTAATTTAGATCAAAGTTTGTTATTTGCAACTTTAAAAGAACCCAAAACATCAACCGGTTTTATTGATCGGTTTTTAGTGGCTTGTGAAATGTTTCATATTCCGGCTATTCTTGTTTTTAATAAAGCTGATGTTTACCGACAAAAAGAATTGGAGAAGTTTGAAGAAATAAAAGCCAATTATGAAGCAATTGGTTACACTGTAATTTTAGCAAGCGTTCAAAATAATTTAGGCATTGATGCAATTAAAAATTTACTAAAAGATAAAACTACTTTGTTAAGCGGACATAGCGGTGTTGGAAAATCTACTTTTATCAATAAACTATTTCCCGATTTGGAATTACGCACTACTGAAGTAAGCAGCTGGAGCGGCAAAGGCATGCACACCACCACTTTCGCTGAAATGTTTGATTTGCCCTTTGGTGGAAAAATTATTGATACACCGGGTATCCGAGAACTTGGACTTACAGGATTGACAAAGCAAGAGTTGAGTGGTTATTTTCCTGAAATGAAAGCCTTAATTAATGAATGTCAGTTTAATAATTGTATGCACATAAATGAAGTGGATTGTGCTATAAAAATTGCTGTGAACGAAGGTGCAATTGCAATTGACAGATATGTGAGCTATATGAATATCCTGGATACAATCGTTGATAAAAAATATTAACTACCAAATTTGCCCATTTTATAAGCAGGAGCTTTGGGTGTTTTTTTATCCCCCCTTAATAATTTTTCTGCGCCAACATTTTTCCCATTACTTGGGCAACCATTTTTATTTGCACCACCACCAAAAATACTTTGTAATAAACTGCATGAGCTTAATGTAATTAGTACAACTAGAATTACAATGATTTGCTTTAATGATTTCAATACTTCAGTTTTTGGATACTACAAAGATGATGAAAATTATTTACGAAAAAATATTTTTACGACTGTAACATAAAATGTTTTTAAAAGTTGTCGGTTTTCTGAATATCAATCACGATAAGGGTTTTAAGATTTTTTTCTATTTGCAAGTTATTATAGGAAGAAATTATTTTTTGGCTTCATTGTACGCATCAAACCAACTTGCATATTTTACATAATTATTGGCAATGCGGTTAATCTCTCCGCTAATTAGGTTTTCAGAAATATCTTTTACTTTTTTTGCAGGCACTCCGGCATAAATACTTCCGGCTTCTACAATTGTTCCTTCCAGCAATACAGCCCCTGCAGCAACAATACTATTACTATGTATTTCGCATCTGTCCATCACAATACTGCCCATGCCAATCAACACATTGTCGTGTATCGTGCACCCATGTACCAATGCATTGTGCCCGATAGAAACATTATTTCCAATCACAGTTGCATTTTTTTCGTAAGTACAATGTATCACAGCGCCATCTTGTACATTCACTTTATTGCCCATTTTAATAAAGTTGACATCGCCACGAATGACTGCATTAAACCAGATACTGCAATCGTCTCCCATCGCTACATCGCCTATGATTGTTGCATTTGGAGCAATAAAACAGTTTTCGCCAAAAGATGGAGTTTTGTCTAGTATGGTTAAGATGTAGGACATTGGTTTAAGTTGACAGATTTTTGGATGACAGATGACAGGATTACTATTTCAAATGTAACTTTATCTTTCATAAAAATTGTTATGACCAACTATAAAAATTTGTTGGCTTGGCAAAAAGCCATGCTTTTGGTTAAAGAGATTTATACTGTTACCAAACTTTATCCTAAAGAAGAATTGTTTGCATTAACCTCACAAACAAAACGGGCTGCTGTTTCTATTCCAAGTAATATTGCAGAAGGGTGTGGCAGAAAATCAAAAAAAGATACGAGTCATTTTTTATACATTTCAAGAGGATCATTGTATGAATTAGAAACGCATTTAAATATTGCTGTAATGATTGAAATTTTATCAGAAGCATCTTTTCAAAAAATTATATTAATATTAGATGAGTGTTTAAAAATTTTAAACGGCTTAATTCGCAGATATGAAAATGATGATTTAAAATGAAAATAACTTTTATGAAACCTCTGTCATATAGTGACTTTAAATATTTAATAAACTAAACGAGTTAATAAGTAGATATGAAAATGATGACTTAAAATAAAAATAACTTTTTATGAAACCTCTGTTATCTGTCATCTAACTTCTGTCATCTAACTTCTGTCATCTAACCTCTGTCAACTAATTATGAATACACGTCAATTATTTCTTGCTCATCTTGCACAAACATCTCCTGCGCCAATTGGTATTGAAATGGTGAAAGCAGAAGGAATTTATTTGTATGATAAGGATGGTAAAAAATATATTGATGGAATTTCAGGTTTTAGCGTTGCCAATATTGGACACTCTAATCCGTTGGTAATTGAAGCTGTCAAAAAGCAGGCAGAGCAATACATGCACTTAATTGTGTATGGCGAATTTATTCAGCAGCCGCAAGTAGCTTATGCAAAATTGTTAACTGATTATTTACCGCAATCTTTAAACTGTGTTTACTTTACCAACAGTGGTGCAGAAGCAACAGAAGGTGCTATGAAGCTTGCAAAACGTGTTACTGGACGAACAAAAACAATTGCATTCAACCACTCGTATCATGGAAGTACACAAGGTGCGTTGAGTGTAATGGGTGATGAATATTGGCGCAATGCTTTCAGGCCGTTATTGCCCGAAGTATATCATTACGATTATGGAAGTGAAGCTGCATTGGCAGCAATTGATGATACCGTTGCATGCGTTATCATGGAAACAGTACAAGCCGAAGCAGGTATTAATGCCCCTACAAAATCATGGATACAAGCTGTTCGTGAAAAGTGCGATGAACATTGTGTTTTATTGATTCTGGATGAAATACAAAGTGGTTTTGGCAGGTCGGGAACGCTATGGGCTTTTGAACAATTTGATGTTGTGCCCGATGTTTTATTGCTGGGAAAAGCATTGGGCGGCGGTATGCCAATTGGTGCTTTTGTTGCAGACACCCGACTCATGAACACGTTAACCAATAACCCTGTATTGGGCCATATTACTACGTTTGGCGGACATCCGGTAAGTTGTGCTGCGGGTAAAGCAGCATTTGAATTTTTAGTAAATGATACATTGGTACATGATGTTAAAGCGAAAGAAAAAATATTATTGAGCAACATTCATCATCCTTCTATACAATCTATCAAAAGCGTTGGATTGTGGATGGCAATTGCGTTTGATAGTTTTGAAACCAATCATGCCATTATTCAGAAATGTATTGCAAAAGGATTGATTACTGACTGGTTTTTGTTTGCACCCCATTGTATGCGCATTGCACCGCCATTAATTACTACAGAACAAGAGTTGATCAACATCTGCAATATTATTAACGAAAGCATCAGTGAATATTCCCATGCTGAATAAAGCGTTGCAGCTTGTTTTGCGTTAGGGATTGGAGTGGAAATCCTTTTGCTTCCATGTATTTTGAACAGCCTTGTGTGGCAAGTAAAAGATTGCAACGAAAAGCCCGACCCTTGGGTAACGCCCTATTGTTTTTTATTCTTTTTATTCATTGAAAAATTTAAATAAACGGGAAGAATATTTCTTTTTTTACGTTTGTCATTTGCAGGCTTTTGGTATTCTGAATAATAAATTTGAAGCAGAATAATGAAATAAGAAATCAATAGCGGTCCGAAAATTAATCCTGTAATTCCAAAATATCGCAGCCCCATAATTATACCCAATACTGTAACAACGGGATGTACATCTGCCATTTTTTTTGCTAATAAAAAGCGTATTAAATTATCGCTCAATCCAATGACAATAATGCCCCACGACAATAGAAAAATGCCGTATCCGGTTTGATGCATGAACAACAAATAAATAGATGCGGGTAACCAAATTAAACCCGTTCCTACCAAAGGAATGACAGAAGCAAAGCCTGTTATGATGCCCCAAAATCCGGCTTCGGGCAAGCCACAAATTTTATAAGCAAGGTACGACAATAACCCGTGAACCACAGCAATTAAAGGCATTCCCAAAGAATTGCTGATAGTTTGTGCAACAAGTTCTTTGCCAAATAATTCTATCAGCGTTCTTCTGAATGGCAAGTAAAAAACAATAGCAGCTTCCAAGCGATTGGTATTGACCAATAAAAAATACAAGAAGAAATACATCATGGTAATGCTGCTAAAAAAATTGAGGCTGCTGTTTAAAATAAAGGAAACTCCCTGCGTGGTGATTTGTTGAATGTTGCTCAATGTTTGGCTCGATAAAATACTGAAATGAAATTTTTTTTCTATCTCGGTATTCAGTTGTTTCAGTGGTTCGTAAATAGATGCAGGGTTGATAGAAATCAATGATGCCTCTTTGTACAACAAACCACCAATAAATAAGATGGGTAATAAAACAATGAAAAATGTAATCAATAAAATCAATGCAGCTGCCAATGGTTTTTTCCAGTGCAAGCGTTTGAGAAGCAGTTCCATCAATGGTTTGCTCAATACATAAAACATCACAGCACCAAGGAATGCAGTAAAAAATTCCAGTAAACTATACAGTAGCATTAAACCAAAAATGGTGATGATGCCAAGGAAGAAATATTTGTTTATTTTATGTTCTTGATTCGTTTCCATAAAATTTGTGTTGCTTTGTACAAATGTAATTTACGATTTGTTGGTGTTATAAAATTTATAGTTTCGAATATGCAAAAATTAAAAATGATTTTTAACGGAGTAATGATGGATGCTGAAAAGCCCGTTATTACAGTAGATAACAGAAGTTTTAGGTATGGCGATGGTTGCTTTGAAACATTGAAAGCAGTGAAAGGAAAAATCATTCATGCCAACGAACATTTCGAACGCTTTTTTAAATCATTGGAATTGCTGCAATTTGATAAACCTAATTATTTGAATGCAGCTTATTTATCCGAGCACATTACAAAATTATTAGTGCAAAATAAACACCAACAAACAGCAAGAATACGCCTTACTTTATTCAGAGGAAATGGTGGTTTGTATGATGCCGAAAATCATTTTCCAAATTATTGTATTCAAACATGGAATTTAAATGTTGCCAACAATGAACTCAATGAAAACGGCCTGGTGATTGATGTGTACAAAGATGCCCGAAAAGTTTGCGATGCATTTTCGCACCTCAAAAGCAACAATTATTTGCCTTATGTAATGGCTGCATTGTGGGCTAAAAAAAATCATTTGAATGATGCGTTGCTGCTCAATCCTTTTAATAAAATTGCCGATGCTACAATCGCCAATATTTTTATTGTAAAAGATGGAATGATTAAAACACCCGCAATTACCGAAGGCGGTGTAAACGGCATAATGAAAAATTATTTGTTGCAATGTATGCGCAAAGAAAATATGCCCGTAGAAGAATGCAGTATTGCTGTTGAGGATGTTTTACAGGCGCAGGAAGTTTTTTTAACCAATTCTGTGTACGGCATAAAATGGGTAAAACAATGTGGCAATAGCAATTACACACTTCAGGCAGCAGCGTTGTTGCACAAGCAATTTATACAACCCTTGTGGCATTAATATTTTAATGGCGTTTCCCCGTGGTGCGGGGTCGGGCTTTTCGTTGCAAGTCCTCGGTACTGCGTACCTGCGGGCTTTTCACTTCAATCCCTAACGCAGCCGAGCTGTAACTCAACAATTTTTCTGTAGTATTGTTATCCAAACTTATGAAGCCAACTATCAACATCATCTGGTTCCGAAGAGATTTGCGTTTAAGCGATAACGCAGCGTTGTACCATGCATTACAAAGCAATCATCCCGTTGTTCCGATATTTATTTTCGATAAAAATATTTTAGACAAACTATCCGATAAAGCTGATAGAAGAGTAGAATTTATCCATGCTGCACTTTCCGAAATGCAACAACAATTGGTTGCCATAAATAGTACAATGGAAGTGTATTATGGTTATCCGTTAGAAGTGTACAAACAACTAATGGAAAAATACACCATTGCCCATGTTTTTACCAACCACGATTATGAATTGTATGCTTTAAATCGTGATACCGAAATAAAAAATTTGCTCAACGAAAATGGAATCAATTTTAGTACCTATAAAGACCAGGTTATTTTTGAGAAAGATGAATTAACCAAAGATGATGGAAAACCTTACACCATCTTTACGCCATACAGCCGCAAATGGAAAGTAAGATTGCAGGAAAAAGATATTGCAGCGTATGACACCGAAAAATATTTTGCCAACTTTTATAAACAGGCAACAAAAGATATACCCCCTTTGGAAAGTATGGGTTTCAAATCTGTTGACAAACCTTTTCCGGCTAAAGAATTAAATGAAGCCATCATTTCAAAATATACTGAGCAAAGAAATTTTCCTGCAGTGCGAGGCACAACACAATTGGGCGTTCATTTTCGTTTTGGCACCATCAGCATCAGAGCGGCAGCACGAAAGGCAATGGCATTGAATGAAACGTATTTGAATGAACTGATCTGGAGAGATTTTTACCATATGATTATTTATCATTTTCCGCATGTACAACAAGGAAAATCGTTTAAGAAAGAATATGATTTGATTGAATGGCGCAACAACGAAAATGAATTTCAAAAATGGTGCGACGGGCAAACAGGTTATCCTATTGTAGATGCAGGTATGCGTGAATTAAATACCACAGGATTCATGCACAACAGGGTACGTATGATTGTTGCTTCTTTTCTTACCAAACATTTATTAATAGACTGGCGATGGGGTGAAGCTTACTTTGCACAAAAATTATTAGACTTTGATTTTGCTGCCAACAATGGTGGCTGGCAATGGGCTGCAGGTAGTGGTTGCGATGCGGCACCTTATTTCAGGGTGTTCAATCCTACCTTACAAACAGAAAAATTTGATAAGGCATTAAAGTATATTAAACACTGGGTTCCAGAGTTGGAAGGCTTTAATTATGTAGCCCCCATTGTGCAACACGAAGTTGCCCGTAAACGTGTTTTAGAAGTGTATGCAAAAGCGTTGAAAGGAGGGGTGTAAATTTTAATTTTTAATGCCAATTATAAATTGGTTGATATTGGGAGGGGTTTATACATAACGTTTTGCAGCTTTTCTGCCATTGCCACTAACGTTTTGCGTGTAGGCGATGTTGCCTTGTGTTGCGCCTGCGGCAGGGCTATGGCGCTTGCACGCTGTTAAAGGCTGTTTAATTTTATTGCAAATGGGAAATTCAAGTTTTCTTCTTTATCATTTGTCATTACAATTTGTGGATTCTGATCAAAATTTGATTTGAATTTCAAATACTGATGAGCTAAATCATTCGCACCATTTATAGATAATACGCTTTCGTTATTTTGGCTCTCATACCATTCCAAAGATGTTTTTAGCAATGAATAAGTATAATCGCCTCCTAATTCTGTATCATTACTTATTTCTCCAACAGAGCAAGCATAAGCTATAGAAATACCATTTGTACTTTCAGAAATTATTTGCATGTATTTTTCACTAGAATTTGGTTGATTTAA
>CANGTN010000017.1 GCA_947456805.1 Chitinophagaceae bacterium
CCAAACTTAGTTGATTCAGTATGTACAATAATTCCTGTGTTCTTCCAACACTGAAAGATGGAATTATTAACTTCCCATTTTTTTCAACACAAGTTTTCTGAATCCAGTAATCTAAAGTCTCCACAGGGCTTTTAATAATATCGTGCAAACTATTGCCGTAGGTACTTTCTATAATAATATAATCTGCTTGCGGGAATATATCAGGGCTTCGTAAAATCATGTCTTTGTAACGCCCCACATCACCACTAAAAGTCAACTTCGTAACCTTGTCTTTTTCTGTAATTTTCAAATGAACACTTGCACTTCCTATGATGTGTCCGGCATCTGTAAACATCGCTTCTACACCATCAGTTACTTTAAACCAATGTTTGTATTCTTCTTTATCCAACTGAGTAAAAGATTGCTTTACATCTTCTACGTTATAAATTGGCTCAATCAATGAAAGCCCTAATTTTTCTCGCTTTTTGTTGATATAACGAATATCGTCTTGTTGAATAATTGCCGAGTCTTGTAATAAGATTTTAGTAATATCATAGGTTGCAGGTGTACAATAAATTTGTCCAGTAAATCCTTCTTTCACCAGTTTTGGAATAAGGCCGCTATGGTCAATATGTGCATGCGATAATACAACGGCATCAATCGTTTTTGCATCAAAACCAAAACTCGCATTCAAAGTTGCAGTTTCTTTACCCAATCCCTGAAACAAGCCACAGTCAAGCAATATATTTTTCCCATTGGCTAATTGAATAAGGTGTTTAGAACCAGTGACCGTTCTTGCTGCACCATGAAATGTAATTTGCATGTTTACTCCTCCGTTGAAAAATTTAAAATTTAATTTATCAACTTTTTAAAATTGTAAAACAATGATGTTACCAACATTCTGTATTTCAATGAATCTGCAGTGGCGTCGCACACTTGTACTTTATATTTTCAGTCTACAACAAAAATCAATTGATATTTACTTTGCTTTAAAACTCCAAACAAAATAAAATTTCGCAACTATTTCACCTTTTTCATTCATTCCAATAGATTCACATTTTACCTCAGTCGCTGCATTGGTTTGTATACTTTCTTCAATGGCTTTGGCAATCTGATTTCCGTTGTTGCAAGTGAATATAATTTTACCAACAGCCTTCTTAAAAAATTCAGCTTCCATTTTTGTAACCAACATGCTCACCGAAGGATTTCTTTCATAAATATTTCCAAAAGCCATAATACCGGTACTAAGTTCTGCAGCCATTGAAAGAACGGCAAAATAAATAGAACGAAATGGGTTTTGATTCAACCATTTAAAGCGAACTGCAACACTTGCACTTGCGTAATCAATGGATACTAATTGTAACCCACTGATAAAAGCCATAGGCAGCCGTAACAACATAAATAGTTTATACTTTACAGGGTGTTGAATTATTTTTTTAAACTTGTTATATTTTGGATTCATAGAAAAATTTTAATCAAAAAATATCTTTAAAAAGGTCTTCCTCCCCTAGAGTTAATCGTCGTAAATCCAACTATTTCATCATGTCTTCCACTCAAACTTCTGAAGTAAACAAAAATGCAATAGTCGTTTTCTGTTTCCCAAAAACTGCCATCGGTTTGTAACACATCTGCATTCGAAATACGCGTATTTTTTTCTTTGGTTACATAAGTATAACTATAATAACCTTGTTTCAAGAGTAATGTTTTTTCATATACCCCTTTTTCGTTATTAAAAATCATTTTGCTGCTGTCGTTCAGTGTATTATTCATGATAGAACCACTTAAATAGAGGTCTTTCCCCAAATAAGGTTGGTTGTTAGCGGGTACATAAGTAAAAAAAACATTGGCATAATCTGATTGCCAAAATGGATTGATGCTTTCTGTGCTGCTAATATTATACCAGCCATTTAAATCTTTGAAATAAGCATAAACCATTCCTCTGCGTTCAGCATCAGGCTTCAAATACACGTCATTGGGCTGAATGTTTTTATTGATTTTTTGAACACGTTCACTTTCAAATCTGAAGCTGCGCAAAT
Source organism: Chitinophagaceae bacterium (assembly GCA_947456805.1). Classification (GTDB taxonomy): domain Bacteria; phylum Bacteroidota; class Bacteroidia; order Chitinophagales; family Chitinophagaceae; genus UBA1930. The sequence goes on from CANGTN010000017.1 coordinate 2,016, forward strand.
CAGCCCAACGATATTCTTTGCCACCGGGAAACAAACAATCTTGTTCTCCATTGTATTCATACACATAGCCTCTTAAAAATGATGGTTGAATATTTCTTACTGCATTATCCCAACGATAGTTTTGCAACACCATAACCTTCACTTGTTGCTGCGGATTGATTGGATTGAGTTGTTTAACGTCAACACTGAATTGAACTCGCTGATGCGTTCTAAAATATTCGTTATTGAACGGTTGCAATACTTGTGCAGCAATGCTTACCTTACTTTCTACAACAAAAAAACGTTTGGTAAATGCAAGTTGATTGGTATCACTATTTAGAAATACTTTCAATAAATAATTACCACTTTTGGTAGGCATGCAACCCCTATCGGGTAATAATGCCTGATAATGTATGTACGGGGTTTGTGCAATTGATGACACACGATATTGTGTCAAACGATTTTGTGTGAAGCCTCGTATGTAATCAAAAGGGCTTAAATCAGCTTCTTGCCAGTTTTCATTACACAATTGAAAAGTATAGAAATAGTTTTTTACATATCCATCCAAATCATCAAAATGAAGCTCGATCAAATCTGCAGAATTTAAATTAATAATGGGCAAACTCAACTGATTATTTTGCTGATATAACTGAACAGTTTTTATGTTCGACATATAAACTCCATCGGGTACTCGCTGCTTTTGTGCATGAAGAAAAACTACAAAAAACAAAATACAATTAGTTAAAATAATTTTCATCAAATATATTTTTAATCAGTAATCATTAGCTCTTTCAACTATTTCGTTCAAAAAAAATTTAGCAAATAAAAAAACAATTAGGGAATGGTAGTGGTGTTTAGATATAAAAATAAGTTGAATACAGTTCTTAATTAAGAATATTAATAATAAAAATTTTACAAAACTATTTTTTTGTTGAATTAAGGCTTTAGTTTTGATAATCTTCTAAATCCATTCATTTGAATCTTGCATTATTTATAGGAAAACGAATTGCTACAAACAAACAACAATCTTTTTCAAAATTTATTATAAGGTTGTCAATAGCTGCTACCAGCTTAAGTGTAATGGCTATGATTATTACGATTTCATTTGTCAATGGTTTTCAAAAAACAGTTGCACAAAAAGTTTTTAGTTTTTGGGGGCACATTCGAGTACAACATTTCGAAGTGAATAAATCATTGGTAAGTGAAGAAACGCCAATTGAGAAAAATGATGCAGTATTTTATTATTTACAAAAACAACCCGAAGTAATACAGGTTCAAACTTTTGCTACAAAAAGTGCAGTGATAGAAAAGAACAAAGAAATTGAAGGCATATTATTTAAAGGAATTGAAAAAAATTATGACAGTAGTTCAATCAAAAAAATGATGGTCTCGGGCAGATGGCTACATTTCAACGACAGCTTATACAGTAAGGAAATCATTGTTTCTAGAAGTATTGCCAATGAATTGAAAATAAAATTGAACGATACAGTTCGGGTAATTTTTGTTTCACAAGAAGCCGGTGCTTCTGCTTACAGACCATTAGTAGTAGTGGGTATTTATAAAACCGGTATTGATGAATATGACAAGTTGTTTGCGATTGGCGATTTGCAATTGATTAGAAGATTGAGTGGTTGGAATGACAATCAAATTGGTGGCTACGAAGTTTTTTTAAAAGATTACAAACAATTAGATCAGATAAATCAACGATTCGAATTTCCAGATGTCTGGAGCAGTAAAACAATTAAAGAAGTTTTTCCAAGTATTTTTGATTGGCTGGGGATTCAAAATGTAAACAGGAACGTCATTTTCGTTGTAATGTCTATCGTGGCAATTATCAACCTTATTACCTGCTTGCTGATATTAGTACTGGAACGTACAAAAATGGTAGGAATTCTAAAAGCAGTAGGTTCAAGAGACAGAATGATTCAAACCATATTTTTATATTATGCAGGAATTATCACCATCACAGGAATTGCAATTGGCTTGTTTTTTGGTATTGGTTTTTCGTTATTGCAACAATATACCGGCTTCATAAAATTGGATGAAAGTAATTATTATTTATCAGTAGCGCCAATTGAAATTATCTGGTGGCAAGTGATTATAATCAGCATTTGTACTGCTATTACTTGTTTCTTATCGCTGATTATTCCTACCCTAATTGTGAAAAGGATTAAACCAGTAAACGCCATTCAATTTAGATAATGTGCGACAAAATAATTCCTGTTGCAACAGCCGCATTTAAACTTTCTGCTCCTCCAATTCTTGGAATCGTAATTGCATGATTGATATATGGTAAAATTTCTTTTGAAATTCCTTTGCCCTCGTTACCAATAACTAAAAAACCTTCTTTTACTTTATTTTGAAGTTGCACATTTTTTCCATCCAACAACGCTCCATAAATGGGCATTGAACTTTCATTTAAAACATTTGCAATTGCACCATACCAGCAATGCACCCTTACAAAGCTTCCCATGGTACTTTGAATTACTTTAGGATTATATAATTCAACACAATCTTCACTGCACAAAATATTTTTAATTCCATACCAATCTGCAATACGAATGATAGTACCAAAGTTGCCGGGGTCTTGAATGCCATCTAATACAATACTGAAATAATTGTCAAGAGTTGGGAAAACATTTTCCCGCTGATGCACAATTGCAAGTACTTTATTGGCATTTTGTAAACTGGTCATTCTGGACAATTCTGCTTCATTAACAATCGTTAAATTATATTTATAATCAGGATTGTCAACAACCCAATTATTAGTTGCATAAATTTTTTTAATGGTATAATTGCTTTTCAATAACTCTTCTATCAACTTAGGACCTTCAGCAATAAACAGACCTTCTTCTTGTCTGTTTTTTTTATCGAATAAACTTTGAATATATTTGAACTCATTTCGGCTTAACATACATTATGAATTTTAACTATCGACATAAAAATATTCTTATTTTACTACCAATACTTTTATGTTTATTGGTGTCGTGTAGTGAAAATAAAGTTTTATTGGTTTTCAATCGTTACAAAGTAAAAAACTATGTTCCGAACAAACCTTTTGTATTTGCAAATAAAGTTATTGTAACCGGTAATGTAAAAAAAGATGAATTAAAAAGATTGACACTCGAATTAAACAATTATTGGGATGACAGTTTAAAAGTAAAAAGAGTGACACAGTTTGGCTTTTTTGAAAAAATAAAAAACCCTCCGGTATTTGATACAACCAACGTCAGTAAGTCTGCTAAATTTATGAACGCTTATCTAAATTCACAAGGTTACTATTATGCCACCATAAATCAAGTAGGTTCTGCAAAAATTGATACAGTAAAAGATCAACTAAGAACAACTGTTACAATGAAGATAGATGTTGGTAAAAACATTGCGATTGATTCTGTTCGTTACAATTTGACAGATGCTTTACATCAAACAAGAAAAGACAGTGCGTTGCAAACACTTGCAATGAAAAATTTCCCAAACACATTTTTAAAAAAAGGAACCCCTTATAGCAAACAATTGGTAAGCGATGAATTGGATAAGATTGTAAGTTGGTTCAGACAAAATGGATATTATAAATTTACAAGAGAACATATTTATGCACTGGTAGACAGTACAAACGAAAATTTATTTAAGCTAACACTAGATCCAATTTCTTTAGCCAAATTAATTGCTTTGTCAGAAGCACAATGGAAAAAAAATCCAATATGGGATATTACAATTAAACAACGAAATAATGCTGATTCCAGTCGATTAACCCAATTTTATACAGGTAAAATTTATTATTATCCTGAAACAAAATCTAATGATTCACCTGATAGTTTAATTACTACAAAATGGCAAAGGGAAATGCCCGACAAAACAGGAAATATGTTCATCAGAGACTACAAAGGAACTTTCAAATTAAGACCTTTGCGTGAACATACATACTTGCGTAAGGCAAGTATCTATAATGAAGATTTATTTTTCAAAAGTGTAAATAAATTAGCCAAAATACCTGCTTGGAAACAAACTGATGCAAGAATTATTGAGCGCACAAAAGACACTTTAGATTTTCATTTTTTTATGGTTCCTCAAAAAAAATACCAAACAGATTATAGCTTAGAATCGAGCATCAATACAGGAGATTTTACATCAGGTAATCTATTAGGACTTTCATTGAACTACAGTTTAAATAATTTCAATGTTTGGAAAAGAGCCATACAAAGTAACACTAATCTGAATGGAGGTATTGAGTTGAATTTTTCAAAGCCTTATGACACATTGAGCAGCAAAGGAAATTTGATACAAACAATTCAGTTCAGTTTAAGTCACAGTTATATTTTCCCCCGATTATTATTACCAATCAAAAGTTTGAACAACATCTTCAGTAACGTTGAAAATAAGCGTACAATCATCACCGGGAGTGCAGCATATACCGAAAGATTTGAAACATTTAAACTACGTAATCTCAATTTAAATTTTGGTTATGAGTGGAAAAAGAAAAACAATTTAATTCTATGGAAACCACTCAATGTAGAGTTGTACAACATTGATACATTACCGGGTTTGGATACGATATTTAAAAACAATCCTTATTTAAGAAATTCTTTCAATACAGGTAATGTAGTTGGGTTTGGATTGGGGAGTATTAATCTTACCAAAACATTTACCGGAAGGCATGATCCAAGAAATAGCCATTTTATCAGACTAGGAGTGGATGAAAGCGGATTGGCAACTTCATTATTCAAAAAACTGGATGAAAAAGTTTACAAGTATATAAAATTTGAAGCTGAATATCGTTTTGTCCACAAACTTCCAAAAAGTGAAATTGCTTATCGTTTGTTTTCAGGAGTTGGTATTCCATTGGGGGGCAAATCTTTGCCATTCTTCAAACAATATTCTGCAGGAGGGCCTTATAGTATGCGTGCTTGGGGGCTAAGGCAACTTGGTTTGGGCTCTAGTATTTTAAATGATACCATTCCTGCAACTTCATTCAGAGATCGTTTTGGAGATATGCAACTCGAAGCAAATTTTGAATACCGATTTAATGTTGCAACAATAGGTCCTATGAAACTTGCAAGTACATTATTCACTGATATTGGCAATGTTTGGAATGTTAAAAAAGATGATACAGATCCTGATGCAGAATTTTCACTAAATCATTTTACAAAAGATATTGCAATAGCATTGGGCACCGGCTTACGCCTCGATTTTTCCTATTTTTTAATCCGAGTTGATTTTGCTTATAAGGTTAAAGATCCGGGAAGAATTTCCAATAACGGATGGATGAGTATTAAAGATTTTACTTGGAAAGAGGTACGCAACAATCAAGGCAAAACAGAAATCAGAAACTATGCATTTCAGCTTGGAATTGGATTGCCTTTCTAAATTATAAATTGATAAATTATTTTTTATTTTCTTCATCCTGTAACTTCTCTACAGCCACCAAATCATCAAGATCAATATTCATTGCAATTAATCCAATTTGTACAATTGCACGTTTACCTCTCAATTCTTTTACTTCGCCAACCTGATAATTTTTTTTCATTTTTACCATTGTACCAACTGCAATATTTGTATTCAGTTCTTTGTATTTACGATCTACTTTTTTAGCAAGTTTATTCACAATAATTTTTTCTTGTTTATTAAACAACAGGTCTTGTAAATTTTTGATTACTTCATTTTTGTTGGTAGATTTTTTCCAATCCAACACAATTTGTTTCAACTTGCGTTCCATATCTTTCAGGTACACAATTCTATCTTCAGCTACTTTGTTTTGTTCTTTCAACAACTCCACTTGCTGTTTGTGTTTTTCCTTATTCAATACAGCTTCCATCTCTTTTTTAAGCCGTTCATTTTCTTTCAGTAAACGATTTAATTCTATTTTTTCTTTGTCTAATTGTTGTAAGTTTTGTTCCGTATTATTCAATAATTTATCCAGCTTGAAATGTTCTTCATCTACCAGCTTACGTGCTTTATGAATTAAATGTGTTGGCAAGCCAATTCTTTCTGCAATTGAAAAAGTATAGCTGCTACCTGGTTTTCCAACCATTAATTTATACAATGGTTGTAATTTTTTTTCATCAAAAGCCATCGCACCATTAATAATTCCTTTGGTATGATTTGCCATTACTTTTAAATTCAAATAATGGGTGGTTACAATTCCCATGGCATGTCTTTTGCCCAATTCTTCCATAATTACTTCTGCAAATGCACCACCTAGATTAGGGTCGCTCCCACTGCCCAATTCATCAATAAAAAACAATGTTTTTCCATTGGCAACTTCTATAAAATGCTTCATGTGCATTAAGTGCGAAGAATAGGTACTGAGCTCAAATTCTATACTTTGTGTGTCGCCAATATGAATAAATAATTGTTTAAAAATTCCCATCTGCGAAGTCGGATGAACCGGCACCAACAAGCCACTCTGCAACATCATTTGGTTAAGGCCAATGGTTTTCATGGCGACCGTTTTGCCCCCGGCATTCGGTCCGCTGATTACCAAAATTCGATCTGTTTCATCCAATTTTATATCCACGGGAATTGTTGGCTTTGCCGCTGCTTTGTTATACAACAACAATAAAGGATGATAAGCATTTATTAATTCTATGTGAGCTTTCTCCATCAAGTTAGGCATTTCGCCTTGCATATCAATTGCAAGTTTTGCTTTCGCTTTTATAAAATCATACTCACCAATAACCCTTAAATACGACTGCAGCAACGCCCCATAGATACTAAGTTTAGCGGTTAACTCTTTTAATATCCTTTGAACTTCTCTTCGTTCATCATTCTCTAATGAAAAAACTGCGTTGTTTAATTCAATCGTTTCTTCGGGCTCTATGAAGGCAGTTTTTCTGCTGTCACTTTCACCATGTAAAATGCCTTTTACTTGTCTTTTATGCTCGCTGAAAACAGCAACAACTCTCCTACCTGTACTAAAACTTTCATCAATATCTGCACTATATCCTGCTTTTGCCAACTTTGCCAAAACTTTGTCAAACGTCCGTCGCAGCTCATTTCTCTTTCGGTATAAACTCATCCGGATTTTTTGCAGCGCGTCGCTTGCATTGTCTTTTACGTTTCCAGTTTCATCAATTATTTCATCAATTATTTCTATAATAACTTTCTCGTAATAATTATCTTCTATCACTTTTGCAAGTGATGGAAATGCTATTTTCCTTTCGTAATCAAACCATCTGAAAATATTACCTATAGACTCTGCTAATTTTCTTACGAGAATAAATTCCTCACCACTTAAAGTAGCACCACTGATACCGATGAGCTTTAGTTCTTTGGAGATATTTTGTAAAAAATCATTAGGAAAATAAAGACTTTGTTGCAGTATCAATTTAAACTCGTGTGACTGCCGTAATTCCAGATCAATGTATTCCCGTTTGGTATGAATACGCAAGTAATCTGTTTTTTGTTTTGCGTATTCAGTTTTGCAATGCTCCCGCAATAGAAATTTTACTTTATCAAATTCCAGTTGTGATAATGCAGATTCCGGATACAACTTCATCATGTATTGTGCTTCACTTTATTTTGAATTGCGAATGTAATGCAGATTAAATTTATTGAAAGAGAAGTTTGAGGAATTAGTAGTTGATTTAACCTTTTCAAATGAACAAGCAGAAATTATATAGGTACTAATGTGCCATAAAACTGAAACGCTTTAACTTCGCATCATGACGAAACTTAGTGTAAACATCAACAAATTTGCTACGCTTAGAAATAGTAGAGGCGGCAAAAGACCTGATGTTGTGAAAGCTGCAATTGATGCACAACTTTTTGGAGCAGATGGTATTACGGTGCATCCAAGACCCGATGAAAGACATATCACTTACCAGGATGTATTCGACATCAAACAAATTATTACTACAGAATTTAATATTGAAGGAAACCCAACAGAACAAAAATTTATTGATTTGGTTTTAGCAACCAAACCACATCAGGTAACTTTAGTTCCTGATACTTTAGGACAACTGACAAGTGATCATGGCTGGGATACGATTACCCACAAAGATTATTTAATTGAGACGATTGCACTATTTAAATCCGCCGGAATTCGGGTTTCCATTTTTGTAGATCCTGTTATTGAAATGGTGGAAGGCGCAGCTGCAACAGGAACAGACAGAATTGAATTGTATACCGAATCTTATGCAAAACATTTTGCTGCCAATGAAAAAACAAACACGATTCAACCCTATATCACTGCTGCACAAAAAGCAAAAGAAATTGGTTTGGGATTAAATGCAGGGCATGATTTAGACTTACAAAACTTAAAATATTTTGTACAACAAATTCCAATGATAGACGAAGTGAGCATAGGACATGCATTGGTATGTGATGCATTGTATTTGGGTTTTGAAAATGCAATTCAGTTGTACAAAAGACAATTGATGCAATAAAAAAATTATCTTTCCAACTTAAAATACTTTTATGAATTCAGCTTCTTCTCCATTGGTAGGAATTATTATGGGCAGCGATAGTGATTTGAATATTATGCAGGATGCCGCAAAAATTTTAGAACAATTTAATATCCCATTAGAGTTGACCATTGTATCTGCGCATCGCACACCACAACGCATGCTAACGTATGCAACAACTGCAAAAGAAAGAGGTTTGAAAGTAATTATTGCAGGCGCTGGTGGCGCTGCTCATTTGCCCGGAATGGTTGCTAGCATTACAACTTTACCCGTAATTGGTGTACCCATAAAATCTTCTAATTCAATTGATGGATGGGATTCTGTGTTATCAATTTTACAAATGCCCAATGGCGTTCCAGTTGCAACTGTTGCCCTGAATGCAGCAAAAAATGCCGGCATTTTGGCTGCACAGATTATTGGGACTTCCAATAATGAAGTTGCACAAAAGTTAGCAACTTACAAATCTCAATTAGAAAGTGAAGTGCTAGAAAAAGTGAATAAAATAAAGGCTCAATTTTCAAATGAATTTGACAAATAAAAAAAGCATTGAAATTGATGTTATTCAACTTTCAATGCTTTTAAAATAATTATTTACAACCTTTTTATCTCACATCAGCCATATCAGGTATTTGAGAAACCTTATAAGCACCTGCATCCAATTTTTCCTTGGTTGCACTGAAAGCTTTTAAAGTAATGTCAATATCCTCATCGGTATGTGCAGCACTCGGTATTAAACGATAAATGATATGTCCCTTTGGAATTACCGGATACACTACAATAGAAGCAAACACACCATAATTTTCTCTCAAATCCATACACATTGCTGTTGCTTCTTCTACGCCACCTTTCATGTATACAGGGGTTACGGGCGTATTCGTTGCACCAATATCCAAGCCACGACTTACTAAACCTGCTTGTAATTTTTTAGCATTGCTCCACAACTTTTCTTTCAATTCCGGCATTGTACGCAACATATCCAATCTTTTCAAATTACCCAATACAATTGGCATTGGTAAGCTTTTTGCAAATATTTGAGAACGGATGTTGTAGCGGATATAATCTATGATAATTCTTGGGCCTGCTAAAAATGCACCAATGCTAGCCATGCTTTTTGCAAACGTAGAAAAGTATAAATCAATTCCATCTTGGCAACCTTGCTCCTCGCCTGCACCTGCGCCTGTTTTACCCAAAGTACCAAATCCATGAGCATCGTCTACCAACAACCTAAAATCATATTTGTTTTTCAAGTCAACAATTTCTTTCAATTTTCCCTGGTCGCCAGCCATTCCAAAAACACCTTCGGTAATTACTAAAATTCCACCGGTTTTTTGTTTCTCTATCAATGCAGCAGCACGTTCCAACTGCTTTTCACAATCAGCTACATCATTGTGTTTAAATACATATCTGTGTCCCGGATGCAATCGCAAGCCATCGATAATACAAGCATGACTTTCTGCATCATACACAATCACATCATGTCTTCCACAAATAGCATCAATCGTACTCATAATACCCTGATAACCAAAATTTAAAAGTATCGCATCTTCTTTATTTTCAAATGCAGCCAATTCTGCTTCTAATTGTTCATGGTAATTACTATTGCCACTCATCATTCTTGCACCCATTGGGTAAGCCAAACCATATTGTTGAGAAGCATCTGCGTCAATCTTTCTGATGTCCGGATGATTTGCCAAACCCAAATAATTATTCAAACTCCAAACAATCATCTCTTTCCCTCTAAATTTCATGCGGCTGCTGATTTCACCTTCCAATTTTGGAAAAGCGAAGTAGCCATGTGCTCTTTCTCTATGTTGCCCAATAGGACCATAATTCTTCGCCAGTTTTTCAAAAATGTCTGCCATATCTAGTCTATTTTAAAAGTTATAGGTATAAAAGTTTGCGGTTGATTTTAGTAATGAAGAGAATTTTGATGTCAGCTACAAAACAAAATTCAACTTTCTCGGCGTCGCACCCTTCAGGGCTTTGTACGTTACCCAACTTTTTTTATACCCGTTTTAATGTCCGCAAAAATAACTGTTTAATAACTATAAGCCAACCATAAAATTACCTTGTGGAAAATGTACATTTGTGCCTTAATTATTCATTCCATGAAAACACGAATCATTTTATTGGCAAGTATTCTTTGTTTGCAAGCAGCAGCTCAAAAAACAATTACCCCAAAAAGCAAAGCAACAACAACCGTTACAAGCAATCAACCCAAATTGGTCGTTGGTATTGTAATCGATCAAATGCGTTGGGATTATTTGTATCGCTTTCAACCATTGTTCAAAGCAAATGGTGGTTTTAAAAGAATGATGAGTCAAGGATTTAGTTGCGACAATACTTTTGTTCCATATACACCAACGGTTACAGCCTGCGGGCATACTTGTGTTTACACGGGCAGTGTTCCCAATGTACATGGCATTACCGGCAATGCCTGGTGGGATAAACAATTGAACAGAACCGTTTATTGCAGCGAAGACAAAACCGTACAAGGTATTGGTGGCAAAGATGAAGTAACCGGACAAATGAGTCCTAAAAATATGCTTACCACTACTATTTGCGATGAATTGAGATTGAACAGTAATTTTAAAAGTAAAGTAATTGGTATTGCCATAAAAGACAGAGGTGCAATTTTGCCTGCCGGACACAGCGCCAATGCTGCTTATTGGTATGATGGCAAAAGTGGAAATTTTATTACAAGTACATATTACATGAATACATTACCAAACTGGGTAACCGATTTCAACAACAGAAAAGTAACGGATAGCTTGTACAAATTAAACTGGAATACATCATTGGAAAAATCTGTTTATTTAAACTATGCAACAGCCGATACTAAAGATTATGAAAGCAAACCATTTGGAAAAGAGCAGCTCGGATTTCCGTATGACTTAACCAGATATGTAGGCAAAGATTTTTCTAAAATCAGCAGTACTCCGCATGGAAATACATTAACAGCAGAAATGGCAAAAGCTGCATTGATTGCAGAACAATTGGGTAAAGGCAGTGCAACCGATTTTTTGGCAATCAGCTTTTCTTCGCCTGATTACATTGGTCATTCTTTCGGACCAAACAGTTGGGAAATGGTAGATGATTATGTAAAATTAGATGAAGAACTTGGAAAGTTATTTGACCTTTTGGATAAACAATTGGGTGCAGGAAATTATGTAAGCTTTTTAACGGCAGATCATGCGGTGGCGCATGTTCCGGGGTTTATGAAAGAAAATAAATTACCCGGCGGAACCGTTGATGATGCAGCACTTGTAAAAGACATGAACAAACAATTGAAAAATGTTTTTAATGCAGATAGTTTGATTTTGAGTTCCTATAATTATCAGCTCACTTTAAACCAGCGATCGATTGATAGGAATAATTTAAACAAGGAAAAAATCATCACTTGGATTATTGATTATGTGAAAAAAGTAGATGGCATCAGTCAGGTATTTGCCATCAGTGATTTAATGGCAACACCAATTAATAATACACTCAAAGAAATGTTGATAAATGGATACAATGCCAATCGTTCGGGTGATATACAAATGATATTTAAGCCAGGTTATATTGATGGCGGAAATACAGGAACTACGCATGGTTTATGGAATCCGTATGATGCACATATCCCATTACTTTGGTATGGTTGGGGCATTAAAAAAGGAAGCACCCGCAGAGAAACTTACATGACAGATATTGCAGCAACATTAGCGGGTTTATTGAAAATACAAATGCCTAGCGGATGTATTGGTAAAGTGATTGAAGAAGTGATACAATAATATTTTGCATTTGTAAATCTAATTTCGGACACAGTCCGAAAAATTATTTGACACTAGTGACTCGCTATTGCGGAAGACTTGCGCCAGTGAGTAATTTTTAAAAGTTCAGTAAACTTACAATGTTCAAAGGCAGGGGGATTGCAGCAAAGTAGCCCGCAGCTTTGCGAGGACTACTTGCGTAAAGCCCCAACCACAGCCAGACAAAGTGTTTCAGCTGATTGCCCAACAAATAAAAATGCAATTGGGTAATCCATTTTTGGTTTGTACGTGTGATACTTCATCTATGAAAACCTTTGTTAGTTTGGATTTTACTATTCTGTATTGATATCGTATGCAACATTGAATTGTAGTTTAACAACTGTCGCCAATAGTATACAAATTAAGAACCCTTAGATTTGCGGTTGAAATGAACAATACAAGATTGTTTTAAAATCGTTTCATTTCTACGTTTTATAAAGCAACAACTACGCATGATGAAAATTTCGAACGAAACCAAAGTAGGCGCATTAACAGCCATCACCATTACTTTGATGGTATTGGGCTTCAATTTTTTGAAAGGAAAAAGTTTATTGAAAACGGGCAATTTTATTTATGCCAAATTCAATGATGCCAAAGCTTTGACAACATCTAACCCTGTATATGTAAATGGTTTTCAAATAGGCAGCGTTTATGATATTGAAAATGATGATCCCAACTTAAAATCTATCACCGTAGCTATTAAATTGAAAGACGAATACAATATTCCGGATAATTCACTTGCTTCTATTAGCAGCAATCCACTTGGAACGCCAAATATTGAAATTGCATTGGGTAACAGCACCAACAAATTAACCCATGGTAGTATTATTAAAACCGTTGAAAGTGAAGGGCTATTGGGTGATTTGAAAAATAAATTTGTTCCGATTGCAGACCAACTAAAAACGACCACCAAAACATTGGACAGCGTATTGAAAAACATTAATTCTATTTTTGATGCAAAGGCAAAAAATAATTTACAAGGAATTGTTGCCAACATTAATAAAACAACGGCTTCATTAATTGTAAGTAGTGCCTCGATAGAAACAATGCTGAACCAACAAAGTGGAAGCATTGCACAAAGCATGAACAATGTAAATAGTTTTACAAAAAACTTAACCGCTCAAAATGATAAAATCAATAGCACTTTGGGCAACCTCGAAAAAACATCTGCACAATTAGCTGCATCGGATATTGCAGGTTCTGTAAACCAATTGAAAGGTGCCATTGAAAATTTGAATGGGGTTATTAAAAAAATTGATTCGAAAGAAGGTACATTGGGATTGTTGGTAAACGATAAAACTTTGTATAATAACTTAACCAACACCGTACGAAGCGCCAATATATTAATGGATGACTTGAAAACACATCCGAAGCGTTATGTAAATATTTCTGTGTTTGGAAAAAAAGACAAATCTACTCCCCTCTCTGCACCAATCAATGATACTTTAACCAAGAAACCTTAATGCAACCGTTTTTCAAAAAAATATTTTTCTATGCACTATTTATTGTTGCGGCAAAAGCCAATGCTCAACAGCAAATTGATACATTGCAGAAAGGGAAAAAATTAGATGTGTTGTTTGCAGAAAGGATGAACATCAGAAAAATAGATTCGGGCGGACAGTTTATTTCATATGCAGGTAACGTTCGTTTGAAACAAGGAAAAACATTATTTAATGCGGATAGTATCGTATTGAATGAAAAAGAAAATACCATTGAAGCTTTTGGGAAAGTGCATATTAACGATGCAGACAGCGTACAAACTTATGCAGACTACTTAAAATACATTGGCAACATTAAAAAAGCTTACCTCAAAAAAAATGTAAAACTTACCGATGGTAAAGGCATACTTACTACCAACGATTTGGAGTATGATTTGAACACAAAAATTGGTACGTATTTAAATGGCGGAAAAGTAATCAATGGCAAGACAGTGCTCACAAGTAAAGAGGGATATTATTACGGAGAAACAAGAGACATTTATTTTAAAAACAAAGTGGTGCTGATTGATCCGGGTTATAAAATAAATACAGATACACTGTTGTATAACACCTATAGCAATGTTGCCAATTTTGTTACTACAACAAAAATTGTAACGAACGACAGAAAAATTAAAACCAAAGACGGTTACTACGATTTAAAAAACAAAAAAGCCTACTTTGGCAAACGCCCTGAAATAGAAGATAGTACAAGCATTTTGAAAGCCAATGAAATGAATTTTGATGACAGTACGGGTATTTCTATTTTTAAAGGAGATGTTGTATACAAAGGAAAAGATACAAATGGCGGTTATGATTTAATTACCAACCGACTTGAAACAAACAGTAAAAAAAGTTCTTTCATTGCTACGGAAGCCCCAATCCTATTGATCAAGCAAGGAAGAGATTCTGTATTTATTCGTGCAGATACTTTGAAATCGGCGAAGCTTTCAGATTTTTTAAAAACTAGAAAAGTTCCCAATATCAGGGATTCAATGACAGGCAAAAATGCATTCCTTACTGCACAACCTAAGGACACTGCCAATGATAAATATTTTGAAGCGCATGCACATGTAAGAATTTTTTCAGACTCATTGCAGGCTGTTGGCGATAGTTTGTTTTATACTTTGCAGGATTCTGTTTTTCGATTGTTCAAAAATCCAATTGTATGGGCCCAGGAAAATCAAATTAATGGAGATACAATTTATCTTTTCATGGAAAACAGAAAGCCACAACGCATCAAAGTTTTTGAAAATGCATTGACAATTAATTTGATAGGAAAAGAATATTACAATCAACTTGGCGGAAAAACGCTCAATGCTTTATTTATTGATGGAAAAATCAATTACATGCGTTGCAAAGGAAACCCTGCACAAAGCATTTATTATGGTGTTGATGAAAATGGAAAATTTTTTGGTGTAAACAAAGCTGGCGCTGATTTAATTGATATGTACTTCTCAGACAATAAACCAGAAAGGGTTGTATTTAGAAATAAATTAGAAGGAACAACTTACCCAATGGGACAAGTGAATCACAATGAATTAAGATTGCGAGGTTTTAAATGGATGGTAGAAAAAAGACCAAAATCTAAATTTGAAATTTTAACCAATTAACCCCTTGCTTGATTGCCATGTTACAGTATATCAAAAATACTTTTTTACATCCGCTACAAGAATTTATACACGACAGTAGAGCAATTGGAATTACCTTATTATTTTGTACAGCGGTTTCACTTGTGTTGGCAAATATGGGTGGCCTTATCAGCAGCAGCTACATTCATTTCTGGGAATTTCATTTTGACAACACCAACAATCATCATACACATATTGGCATATTAAGTTTGCCCAATTCTCCATTGGTAATCATCAATGATTTTTTGATGGCATTTTTCTTTTTTCTGGCGGGTATGGAAATTAAAAGAGAAATCCTTCAGGGAGAACTTGCTTCTTTAAAAAAATCAATTTTACCAATAGTTGCAGCCATTGGGGGGATGATTGTTCCTGCCATTCTTTTTATCCAATTTAACAGTAATGGAATTTACACAAAAGGCTGGGCTATACCAACTGCAACTGATATTGCATTTACTTTAGGAGTCGCTTCTTTACTAGGAAAAAGAGTTCCTATTGCATTGAAAGTTTTTATTACAGCACTGGCAATCATAGATGATTTAGGCGCAATCATTGTAATTGCATTGTTTTATGGGGGCAGCATCAAACTATTGTATTTATTGGGTTGTGTTTTTATTACAGGGATTTTTTTACTGCTGAAAAAGTTTCAGGTAAAATTTGGATTGGTACATTTTATTTTAGGATTTGTACTTTGGTACTGCATGTTCAATTCAGGAATTCATGCAACAGTTGCAGGCGTTGTATTTGCATTGTTTATTCCGGTTGATAAACTGATCACCTTTGAATTAAAGTTACATGCACCTGTTTATTTTTTAATTATGCCCATTTTTGCTTTGGCAAACACAGCAATTGTATTTCCTGAAAATGGTTTGTCTGCTTTATCCAATAATTTAAGCTGGGGAATTATTGCAGGACTTGTCATAGGAAAACCTTTGGGCATTTGTGGTGCCAGTTACGTATTGGTAAAAATGGGAATTGCACAATTACCCAATAGTACAAATTGGTATCAAATGATTGGTGCTTCTATATTAGCGGGTATTGGATTTACCATGAGTATTTTTATTGCAACACTTGCATTCACAAATATTTATGAACAGAATATCTCTAAAATTTCTGTTTTAGTAGCCTCTTTTGCTGCAATGATAATAGGATTTGTATGGCTGAGATTGAGTAAGAAATAATGTTTATAAAACCCTACCTCAACTACAATCCACTTAAGTATTTAGCATAACCTTTAGCTGTATAATAATGACCAAAATAAAAAGTAAATACAATTAAAAGCTGCATAAAATTGAAATCTACATTTTTCAGCTTAAGACCTAAATTCAATAAGGTTGAGAATAAAAAAAGTAAAATGCCCGGTAAAAAAAAGTTGATACCCAATTGTTTACGTTGCTTATTTGCACAAAGATTTGCTACAAAAATACCACCAATTGCCAGCGAAAGAAGGTATAAAACAGCAGCCAACTTGAAAATTAAGGATTGATCATTAAACTCATTATCTATCAATTTGTAAAAGTTAAGATAAACAAACATAAAACCAACGGTAGTAAAAATCATGTATGCCAGCCCCTTGCCTTTGTAATTCACATCAAGAAGTTTGGCAATGAAGAAAACAAAAAAAACAGTTGAAGCAGTTAGTAAAAGTAAATTGATATTAAACCAGTAGGTATTATCTTTCAAAAGAAGTAAATCTGCAATCCAGGCAAAGGCTAGTGAACATAAAACGATCTGTTTGAAGTCAATGCGACTATTCTTTTTTGAAACCGCAGCCACATAAATGCAAAGCGATGGAATTAATATTATCCTCAAATAATCGGTATGATTGGTTGAAATATTAAAGTAGTCAACTATAAATAAGTCTATACAGTACCCATAGAAAATTACATTACAAATGATTAAACTATATTGTTTTAAGAATTTTTTCATTATGTCCTATTATGACTTTTAAAACCAACAAATTTAAGAGATTCTGAATTTTAAAAGTGATTAAATATCATTTCTAGAGTAATCATTTTACATTTGCAGTATGTTAAGTGAAAAGGAGGAAACATTTTTGCTTTATTGGAGTGAAAACAGAAGCCGACAAAAACAAAGAACAAAACAGTTTATAATTGGCTTGGCAACTGGTTTAGCATTTGGGCTGTCCATACTGTTTTTTATTTTTTCAGGTTGGTACACAAGAGCTACAATGATTGCAAACAGCCGACTCAACCCAATTTTATTTTTTTTCATTATCATTGCAATTGCTGTTTTCATGGCGTATTTCTACAGAAATTACAAATGGGAAATGTATGAGCAACAATACAAAGAATTAACTATGAAAAAGAAAAAAGCGAACCCTGACATGCAACAAAAAGACTAACACATAACTCACCATAAATAACAACATAGAGAATGAAAAACAATTGCCTTTATTTACTTATTCCAATTTTACTTTTTAGTTCATGTGCAAAAGACAAAGCATGCACACAACAAGATCCTAGCTTAGAAAAAACAGCCATAATTGACTATTGTAATGCCAATGCCATCACTTACACACAAGATCCTTCCGGAATTTTTTACCAAATTATTACACCGGGATCCGGCCCTCAACCCACAGCATCTTCCAGAGTATTTATCTACTACACAGGAAAGTACTTAAATGGAACAACTTTTGATCAATTGAGTGATCCAACCCGTTCAGGATGGACATTAAGTAGTTTAATTGAAGGTTGGAAAATTGGAATACCCTTGATAAGAAAAGGTGGCAGAATAAAACTTATAATCCCTTCCGCCTTAGCTTATGGATGTACCGGTTATGCTTCCATTCCGCCAAATACACCACTGTATTTTGATGTCACATTAACCGATGTTCAATAACTTTCAAACATCTTAGCCAAGGATTGGTTAACAAATAAACAATAACGCTGGTTATAGATTGATTTTTGAGAATACCATTCCCCTATCTTTGCCCACTCTAAAAATTTTGTAAAACCGTTAATAATATGCAACTTAAAGGTTTAGTTCGATTTTTTGCGATTGCACTTATCGTAATCTGTTTGTATCAATTGTCATTTACTTGGTTGGTACATAACCACGAAAGCACTATGGAAAGTAAGGCTGATAAATGGTTGGCTGCCAACTATCCAACTCCAGAACAAAAGTATGCCGGAAATACAGAAGCGAAAGCTTTGTATGAAGACACATTAAAGCAAATTAAAAAAGCTCGTTTACAGCGTTTGCTAGATAGTACAAAAGACACTAAAATTGGACCTTTTGGCTTAGCAACTTATCAAAGTGCGAAAGACAGAGAATTGATGCTTGGCTTGGATTTGCAAGGAGGAATGAGTGTTACAATGGAAGTTGGTTTGGATGGTTTAATTAAGTCTTTAGCCAATTATACAAAAGACCCTCAGTTTACCAAAGCATTGGATGAAGCTGTAAAACTGAAAGCTAATAGCGGCTCAGACCTTGTTACACTTTTTACCAATGAATACAAAAAAATCAATCCTACCGGCAAATTAGCTCCTTATTTTGCTGTAAGAAGCAATGGCAAAATTAAATTTGATGCTGCCGATGCTACCGTGATTGCCTATTTAAGAGAACAATCTGATGTTGCTTTTGAAAATACCTACAGAATTTTACGTACACGTATCGACAAATTTGGCGTATCATCTCCTAACATCAACAAGAACCCTTCTAAAGGAATTATTACAATTGAATTAGCAGGTGTTAATGATCCTGAAAGAGTTCGTAAATATTTACAATCTACTGCCAATCTTCAATTTTTTGAAGTTTATACTGTAGAGAGTGAAGAACTAAGAAATGGTTTACAATCGGCTGATAAAGCTTTACAGGATTATTTGAACGGTGTCAAAGCAACTGCTAAATCTGATACAACAATAAAAGCAGCAACTGTATCAGTTAAAGTTGATAGCACTGCAACAAGAAAAATATCGGATGTTGATACCAACAAAGCAACTGCTAAAAACGATACTTCTAAAAATAAAATCAATGCAAACCCAATCAGCAGTTTATTTACTATGGGTTCTGCGCAACAACCATACCGTGGTGCAAACAACACAACAATTTATCCTGCATCATTAGCTTATGTGCAAACAAAAGACACAGGTTTGTTGAATCAATATTTGGCAATGGAAGTTGTGAAGAGCAAATTTCCTTCTACCCTAACATTTATGTATGGTAAAGCAGAAGATGAAAAAGGCACAACTGCTGCTAATAAATTGAACTTGTATGCCATTAAAACTTTAGAAAATGGGCAAGCGAAATTAGAAGGTGAACATGTTGCAGAAGCAAGACAAGATTATGAAGGAAGCAAGGTAGTAATCAGAATGAACATGGATAAAGAAGGTACGAAACTTTGGGGTGATCTTACTACTAAAAATGTTGGAAGACCTATCGCAGTAGTTTTAGATAATATGGTTTATTCTGCACCAAATGTAAATGAACCTATCACAACAGGAAGTTCTCAAATTTCCGGAAACTATACCATTAAAGAAGCGCAAGATTTATCAGAAATATTACAAACAGGTAAATTGCCTGCACCGGCTAAAATTGTTCAGGAACAAGTAATCGGACCAACCTTAGGAGCTGCTGCTGTTAAAGGCGGAACAATGAGTTTTGCCGTTTCTTTCTTGGTAATTTTTGTTTTGATGTTGTTGTACTACAACACAGCAGGATGGGTTGCTAACATTGCTTTGATTTTAAACTTATTGTTTACAATCGGTGTTTTGGCAAGCTGGGGCTTTACTTTAACAGCTCCCGGTATCGCAGGTTTGGTATTAACAATTGGTATGGCTGTAGATACCAACGTAATTATTTTTGAAAGGATTAAAGAAGAATTGAACAAAGGCAAAGGATATACATCTGCTGTAAACGATGGTTACAAAAGATCACTGGCTCCAGTATTAGATGCCCATGTTACTACATTCTTAACTGCATTCATATTGTTCGTGTTTGGCTTAGGTCCGGTATTAGGATTTGCAACAACACAAATGTTGGGTATCGTATTGAGTTTGTTCTGCGGTATTTTGGTTTCTCGTTTGATAACTGATTTATATATTGGTAAAAAAGGAAGACACTTTGAATACTTCACAGGATTGTCTCGTAAAGTATTTAAACATGCATCTTACAAATTCATTGAATACAGAAAAGTAGCTTACGGAATTTCAGTAATAGTATTATTATTGGGTGTAGGTTCTTTCTTCAATGGTTTTGATGAAGGTGTAGAATTTGCAGGTGGTAGAAGCTATACGGTGCGCTTTGACAAACCGGTATCTCCTGATGCAATCAGAGATGATTTGAAAGCAGTGTTTAATAATGAAACGCCAATCATAAAAACGGTTGGAACAAACAATCAATTAGATATTACCACTTCTTATAAAATACACGAAACAGGTAATAAAATTGATAATGAAGTAGAGCAAGCATTATTTACAGGTTTGAAAAAGCAATTACCTGCAGGTCTTACTTATGTTGAGTTTGACAGCAAATACAAACAAAGTTCTCAAACAGTATTACCAACTATTTCTGATGAATTAAAATCAGGAGCAATCAAGGCGGCAATATTTGCAATGTTGATTATTTGTTTCTACATCTTCATCAGATTTAGAGACTGGCGTTATTCGATGGGTACAATAGTAGCCTTATTGCATGACGTTTTTGTAACATTAGCGGTATTCTCTTTCTTACGCAAATTTGTACCATTCCCATTAGAGATTGACCAACACTTTATTGCAGCTGTATTAACAGTAATTGGTTTCTCTATGAATGATACCGTAATTGTTTACGATAGAATTCGTGAGGATAGCAAACTATATCCAAGCATGAACAAAGAACAAATAATTAATACTGCGATTAACCAAACATTGAGCAGAACTATCATGACTTCATTAACCGTGTTCTTAACCATCTTAATCTTATTCATCTTTGGTGGTGAAGTAACAAGAGGTTTTGCATTTGCAATGTTGATTGGAGTTATTACCGGTACGTACTCTTCAATTTTTGTTGCAGCCCCTATCCTAGTTGACTTTGCTAAAAGCAAACCATTGGGAAAAGTGGATGCTAAAAAAGCATAATCGCTTTCATAATAAAACTGAGAGAGGCAATTGTTGTATAACATTTGCCTCTTTTTTTATGGTTTACTTTAGGGTGAATTGATTTTATGGATAAAAACGTAAAATAGATTGCTGACGGATAATACAGATAGCGTTTATATTTAATTTACACAGATTTACAGACAAGTATTATATGTTCATTTATTTTAAGCCTCTGTAAAACGCATTTAAGCCAACCCAATTGTATTCTTATGAATTACCAAACGTTTTGACTAACTCAATTTTGAATTGGCAATTACTATCAATAAATTATTTATTATGGAGTCTTTAAAATCTCATGCCCCATTTTATCTCTTTTGGTTTGAAGATACTTTTCGTTGTGTACATTAGGAATTGTTTCAATTGGAATAATTTCTACAATCTCAAGCCCATATCCCTTTAAAGCCGCACGCTTGCGGGGATTGTTACTCATCAAATTTAATTTTGTAACATTAAGGTGTCTTAATATTTGAGCCCCAACGCCATAATCTCTTTCATCCATTCCAAATCCTAAATGCAGGTTCGCCTCTACAGTATCCATACCTTGTTCTTGTAACTTGTAGGCCTTTAATTTGTTTACCAATCCAATACCTCTGCCTTCTTGATTCATATATAAGATCAATCCCTTGCCATTGGCTTGTACCATTTGCATAGCTTTATGCAACTGATCGCCGCAATCACATCTGAAACTGCCTAAAATATCTCCTGTAAAACAACTGCTATGGACCCTTGTTAAAACAGGTTCATCTTTTTGCCACTCACCTTTTATAAGTGCAACATGTTCAACTCCAGATAGCTTTTCTTTGAATGCAGCAAGTGTAAAATCCCCATATTTGGTAGGCATTTGCACTCTTACCAGTTCTTCAATTAAACTATCTGCTTTTAATCTGTATTCGATTAAATCTTTTATAGAAATAATTTTCAAATCAAATTTTTCGGCAATCAAAATCAACTCGGGTAATCTTGCCATTGTTCCATCCTCATTCATAATTTCTACTAAAACACCAGCAGGATAAAGACCAGCAAGTCTTGCTAAATCAACTGTAGCTTCTGTATGACCTGTTCTTCTCAAAACACCGCCATTCTTAGCTTTCAGAGGGAAAATATGCCCTGGTCTACCCAAATCTTGTGGGGTAGTATTTTGATTAATTAAAGCAGCAATTGTTTTACTTCTGTCTTGTGCAGAAATGCCTGTTGTTGTTTCATCACTTACCAAATCAACAGAAATTGTAAAGGCTGTTTCATGTAGCGAGGTATTTGATGAAACCATTGGTTGAAGCTCTAATTTAGTACATCTTTCTTCGGTTAAAGCAACACAAATCAATCCTCTTCCCTCTTTACTCATGAAATTGATTACTTCCGGAGTTGCAAAATCAGCAGCAATAATAAAATCACCTTCATTTTCTCTGTCTTCATCATCCACCACAATTACCATTTTCCCTTGCTTAATATCGGATAAAGCCTCTTGTATAGAGTTTAACATCTAGAAATTATTTAGGTTGCAAATGTAATAATATGTACCAGGTAAAAGATATTGTTTAGAAGTAATTACAAGCTTCGCAAAGAGGAAAATATTCATTTTTAGAGGATAGTTACTAAAAATCAAAATTTGTTAACATTTTGTTTGTATTTAATAGAGATTATTCATTTTCTTTGCATTTGAAAAATTAACCTTATGCTAAGAAAAAAATTAATGCAACTTGTTTTGGCAGTATTATTTCTGCCGGCATTTGCTGTAGCTCAAACTACAACTAGTGGTTTGAGTGGTACTGTAAAAACCAATACCGGTGAGGCTTTGGTAGGTGCCACAGTAACTGCAACCCATGTTCCTACAGGAAGTGTATACAAAGTACAAAGCCGTATTGGTGGTCGTTTCGACATCAGCAATATGAATCCCGGAGGACCTTACAGTGTTGAAGTATCTTTTGTAAATTTTACAATTGAGAAAAAAACTGACATTTATTTAAGTTTGGGTGAAAGTTTCAAAATTGACTTTGCCCTAGTTTCAAAAGCTGAAAACTTAAAAGACGTTACTGTAACTGCTACCAAAAAAACTACCGAAATTTCTGGTAAAGGTGGTACAGAAACATTGATTGATCGTGAAAAAATGACCAATATTCCCACTGTTGGTCGTAACCTTCAAGATTTTTTAAGGGCAGTTCCTCAAGCAAGAATTACTTCTTCTGAGGGTGGTGTAAGCATTGCAGGTCAAAACAATCGTTTCAATGGATTTTACATAGACGGTGCTGTAAATAATGACGTTTTTGGATTATCAGCATCCGGTACTAATGGTGGTCGTGCTGGATTACCTCCAATTTCCATAGATGCAATTGACCAAATGCAAGTTGTAATTGCACCTTACGATGCGTCTCTTGGTAATTTTACTGGAGGTGGTATCAATGCAGTTACCAAACAAGGTACAAATAATGTTAGAGGAAGTGTTTACCATATTATTGCCAATGAAAATTTAACAGGTAAAACACCTACAGGTGAGAAAGAAAATGCAGTTCGTTTTGCGCAGTTTAATAACAGAACAACTGGTTTTACTTTTGGTGGTCCGATTATAAAAAATAAACTTTTCTTTTTTGTAAATGGTGAATCTCAAAAAAATGAAGCACCTCAACCTTTTGTACCATCTACTTATTTAGGTAGAAGCACTATAGCTCAAATAAATGCTTTTGCCAATACTTTGAGAGCAGCACCATACAATTATGACCCAGGCGATTTTGTTGATAATCCTGACAGAAGAGAAGCTACACGTATTGCAACAAGAGTAGAT
The DNA here is from genome assembly GCA_947456805.1 of Chitinophagaceae bacterium. GTDB lineage: Bacteria > Bacteroidota > Bacteroidia > Chitinophagales > Chitinophagaceae > UBA1930. The sequence continues at coordinate 26,168 of CANGTN010000017.1, forward strand.
TGGAATATTAATTCCAAACACAGATTAACTGCAAGTTATCGCTATAGCAAATTAACACGTTTCAACCCTGCAAGAAGTAGTTCTACTTCAATTAACTTTTATAACAATGGCGAACTTTTTCCAAGTGTTCAAAATTCTGGATCATTGGAATTAAAGAGTACTGTTAGTAAAACAATTAGTAATAACTTATTGATTTCTTATACAGGTGTAAACGACGACAGACAGCCTCTAGGTTCACTTTTTCCAAGAGTAACAATTAGAGATGGATCTGGTAATATTATTTTTGGTAGTGAAAACAGCTCTACTCAAAATTTATTAAAAACAAATAATTGGTTGGTAAGAAATATTACCCGTTTAAATGCAGGTAAACATCAACTAAGTGCTGGTGTTGAGTGGGAATACAACGACGTTACCAACGTATTTATTCAAAATACATTTGGAACTTATCAATTTGATAGTATTGGTGCTTTCTTAACTGGAAGACCTAGCCAATATCAATTAGGTTATAGTTTACTAGATAACAAAAAAGATGATGCAACTGTTGCCGGAGCTTTATTTAAATTTGGAAGAGGTACTGGTTTCATTAACGATGAATTCAGAGCTAGTGATAATTTAACTTTAAACTTTGGTATTAGAGCTGATTACTATAAAATGTTAAGTAACCCACAAACCGATCCTTTTGCAAATAATGTTGCAATTCCTGTAATGGCAACTTTGTATGATATGCAAGGTGCACAATCTGGTTTAAAACCTACAATACCACTAGTAGTTTCTCCTAGATTTGGTTTTACTTACAAAATACCAGAAGAACAATTGGTAATTAGAGGGGGTACAGGTTTATTTGTAGGAAGAATGCCTTTAGTATGGCCAGGTGGTATTTTTAACAACAATGGTCTTAATCAGGCAAGTTTTGTAGTAAGTTCCACTCAAAATGCTGCTTCTCTGCCCTTAATTACTGGTTTTAGACCAGATCCATTAAACCAATGGACTGCAGCACAATTGGGTATTGCAACACCTCCAAAGGGTTCTTTAAATTTAACTTCTGCAACATTAAATATGCCGACAATTTGGAGATCTTCATTAGCGGTTGACAAAAAATTAGGCAATGGTTGGTCAACTTCATTTGAGGCTACATTTACCAAAAACATTCAAGAAATTGATTACTTGAATACAAACCTTGCAGCTCCTATTGGTGTTTCAACTGGACCAGGTAGTAGAACTGTTTATGGTTCTGGTGGATCTTTAGGTAACAGACTTAGCTTTGGTGGTACTAATCCATACACAGATGTTATTTTGCTACAAAATACACCATCTACAAAAGATAAGGGTATGGCTTACAACTTCGTTGCATCAATTTCAAAACGCACCAATACTGGTTTCTCTTTTGATTTTAATTATGCTTTTGGTAACTCATTAATTATGAACGAAGGAACCAGTTCTGTTAATTTCTCTCAATGGAGATTTATAGAAACAGTAAATGGTAGAAATGCAAATAGTAGAAACATATCTGATTTTAGCCAAGGGCACAGAATGTTTGGCTATGTAAGTAAAAAGTTTAGCTATGCAAAAAACAAGTTAGCCACTACAATTAGTTTAGTTTATACTGGGCAAAGTGGTTCTCCTGTTAGTTATGTATATGCTGCAAGTTCAGGTTTTGTTAGAGATGCTGACCCTAGCAGTGGTTTAACCAGCGATTTAATTTATGTACCAACTGCCACAGATTTAGGAAATATGGTATTTTTATCAAATACAATTGGTACCACAACTTTCACACCTGATCAACAAAGAGCAGCTTTAAATACATTTATTAACAATGATAACTATTTAAAGAATCGTAGAGGGCAGTTTGCTGAAAGAAATGGTGGACGTACACCATTTACGAACATTGTTGACTTTAGAATTGCTCAAGATTTTAATGTTAAATTAGGTAAAGAAAATTTACAGTTTCAATTAGTTTACCAAATTGCTAACGTGGGTAATTTATTAAACAGAAACTGGGGTCGTAATTATTTTGCTGGTAATGACCAAGTTGGCTTAATCAACTTTGCAGGTTTTGTAAGTGGTACTTTAACACCGCAATATAGATTTAACCCTAACTTTAATACTACTGGTGCTTTCAACGTAAGTGATAGCCCACAACCAAATTACGGTTCTCGTTGGTTTAGCCAGTTAGAATTTAGATTGAATTTATTTTAACTGAAGGGATACTTATTTAATGTAATTAAAAAAGTAGAGCCAATTAGGTGTACGTTTTAATTTCTAATTTGAATCATTCATTTAATTGATTCCTCCTTATAAAAAACCGACTCGGAAGTAAAATTTTGAGTCGGTTTTTTGTTTTCAATAATTAATATAATCGACAACTTATTACAAGATTATTAATTTGCTTGAAACAATAGATAATGAACTGCCTTCTATAATTCTCAAATGCATTGAACTTCCAGGTACTTTATAATTGTTTTCACAATAACCCTTCATCTGCAAAACTAAAATAACCTTCATCGCTGATAATAATATGATCCATCACATTAATATCAAAATATGCAGCTGCACTTTTAATTTTTTGTGTTAGCAATTCATCTTGTTTACTGGGTTTTAAATTACCACTCGGATGGTTGTGCGATAAAATAATTCCGGTGGCTTTATGTTCTAAAGCCTTTTGTAAAATTATTCTGGGATCAGCTACAGTGCCTGTTATTCCTCCTTCACTGATAATTTCATAATGTAATATTTTATTGGCTTGATTTAAAAAAACTGTTACAAATACCTCTTTAGAATGATATTGAAACTGTGCTTTCAAAAATGCTGCGACATCATTACTTGATAATACTTTATCTCTTTTTTTTACAGCAGTATCTCTTCTGATACCCAATTCTAAGGCTGCAGCTATGGTTACTGCTTTGGCGGGTCCTAAACCTTTTACCTTCAACCCTATCATTTCTTTAACTGATAATTTTCCTAGTCTTTGTAGGTCATTGTTTGATTTTAATAACAACTCCTTCGCAAGATCCACAGCACTTTTATCTCTTGTACCATTATTAATTAATATAGCCAACAATTCAGAATTACTGAGCACTTCAGCACCCTTCATTAGTAGCTTTTCTCTTGGCCTATCATCTTCGCTCCAATCTTTTATGCCACTCATATAACAATAAATTTTAAGAAAACTGAAATTACATATTTCACATTAACAAAAAAATATTTCCAATAAAAATCCACATTTTGAAAAAGTTGCCAAATGATATTTCGAAAGGTAGTTTCATAGTTTTATATTTGCCCTACACTCAACTGTTATGATGAATCCTTCTGTAAAAATATTTTCAGGCACAGGTTCTCAAAAACTAGCCGAAAAAATTGCACAACGTTTTGGTACTCCGTTAGGTAAAATAAATATTCAAAAATTCAGTGACGGAGAATTTCAACCGATTTTCTTAGAGAGTATTCGTGGTGACTATGTTTTTTTAATCCAAAGCACCCATACCACATCAGATAATCTAATGGAATTATTATTGATGATTGATGCTGCAAAGCGTGCCAGTGCATACAAAATTGTAGCTGTAATGCCTTACTATGGCTATGCAAGGCAAGATAGAAAAGACAAACCAAGGGTTGCTATAGGCAGTAAGTTAGTGGCTACTTTATTGCAGGCAGCAGGTGCTAACCGTGTAATTACGATGGATTTGCATGCGCCTCAGATTCAGGCATTTTTTGAAATTCCCGTAGATCATCTGGATAGTTCAGCAATATTTATTCCTTACATCGAACAATTAAAATTACAAAACCTTTGTTTTGCTGCACCAGATGTAGGTAGTACCAACAGAGTAAGAGAAGTAGCAAGCTACTTTAATGCAGAAATGGTCATATGCGACAAACATAGAAAACGTGCCAATGAAATTGCAAGTATGGTTGTAATTGGGGATGTAATAGGAAAAGATATTGTTTTAATAGACGACATATGTGATACTGGCGGTACACTTGCTAAAAGTGCAGCGTTACTAATGGAAAAAGGAGCAAGAAGTGTTCGTGCTTTTTGTACACATCCTGTATTAAGTGGTAAAGCATATGAAAATATTGACAACAGTGTTTTAGATGAATTAGTAGTTTGTGATACCATTCCTCCAAAACAAGAAAGCAAAAAAATCAAAGTAATTTCAGTAGCAGATTTATTTGCAATTGCTATCAGAAATGCATATGAGAATAAAAGTATTACCAGCTTGTTTGTACATAGTCAATTGAGGGGAAGAGGATAGTAAAAACTTTAAAAGTCTAATAGTTTAAGTAGTTTACGAAAGTGAGCTACTTTTTTATTTAAACACTTTTAAACGGATTTCCATTTGTTTCTTTTTTTAGGTTTGAGCTTTTAAAGCCTTAAACTAAAGAATTTTTCCCTACTTTTGCCGTCCAAAAAATATATAACATGAAAACAGTTACAATCGAAGGACAACTGAGGACCGAATTTGGTAAAAAAGCCACCCGCCAAATACGCTCTCAGGAAGCAGTGCCCGCTGTAATTTACGGGGGTGCTCAGGAAATTAATTTCTATGCTCCGGCTAAAGCCTTTAAAGCTTTGGTTTACACAAGTGAATTTCAATTTGCAGAAGTTAAAATTGGAGACAAAAGCTACAAATGCATTTTAAAAGATTTACAGTTTGACAAAGTGAGCGACGCATTAATCCATTTGGATTTATTAGAATTAGTAGAAGACAAAAAAGTAATCGCTGATTTGCCTTTAAAATTTGTTGGTAATTCAATAGGTGTTAAAGATGGCGGTAAACTAGTAATTAAAATGAAGGCTTTAAAGGTTAAAACTTTACCTAAGTATTTGAAAGAAAATATTGAAGTAGATATTACCAATGTTAAAGTAAATGAGAACTTACGCGTAGAAGATGTAAATGCTGAAAACATGGAAGTAATGAACTCTCCACGTATTCCTATTGCATCTGTAGTAATGACTCGTCAGCTTAAACAAGAAGAAGCAGCTGCTGCAAAAAAATAAATTAATTATTTTGAATAAAAAATCTCGGACAAATTGTTCGAGATTTTTTTTGCATTAAACTATTGAATTATCATCTTCGATGTAAAGCAATAGTTGAATAACGTGTGATATATTTGTAATTGAAAGTTGTATCGAAACAATCAAATTGAATATGAATAAATTTTTAATTGTTGGATTAGGAAATATTGGATCTGAATACCGACATACACGCCACAACATTGGATTTGATGTAGTAGATGCATTTGTTATCAAACATGGTGGCATGTTTAAACTAGATAGATTGGCTGAAGTTGCTGAAGTAAAATGGAAGGGGAAAGTATTTGTCTGTATCAAACCCACCACTTACATGAATCTTAGCGGAAAAGCTTTTAAATACTGGCTCGACAAAGAAAAAATAGAAGTTAATAACACTTTGACAATTGTAGATGATTTGGCTTTACCGCTAGATAAATTAAGATTAAGAAGCAGTGGCAGTGATGCCGGACATAATGGACTTAAAGACATTCAATTAATGCTAGGAACCGATCAATATCCCAAATTAAGATTTGGTATTGGCAATAATTTTCCAAAAGGAATGCAAGCAGAATTTGTATTAAGCAAATGGCTACCTACGGAACAAGCTTTGGTGCAGCATAAAATTATTAAATGTGTTGAAACCATTGAATCATTTGCTGCCATTGGCATTGAGCGAACTATGAATACCATCAACAACATCAATTTTACTATTTAAAAATATTACCATGAATATTTTTTGTGTTGGAAGAAACTATGTAGATCACGCAAAAGAATTGGGAAATGCAGTTCCAGAATCTCCGGTAATATTTATGAAACCAAGTACTGCATTATTACCTGCAAATTCACCACTACCCTATCCCACATTTAGTAATGATGTGCATTATGAAGCAGAATTGGTTTTAAAAATTTGTAAGTCAGGGAAAAATATCAACATACAAAATGCAAATGAGTATTTCAATGAAATAACTGTTGGCATTGACTTTACAGCGAGAGACATACAAGCAAATTTGAAAAATAAAGGACTTCCCTGGGAGAAAGCAAAAGCATGGGATGGATCTGCAGTTGTAGGTAACTGGATATCCTTAACAAAAGAAATGCTTTCCAATTCAATAGATTTTTCAATGACAAAAAATAATACTGTTGTACAAAAAGGAAACAACAGTGAAATGCTTTTTTCTTTTGATGCAATTATAGCAGATATCAGTACCTATTTTAGTATTCATGAAGGCGATTTAATTTTTACAGGAACACCTGCCGGCGTTGGTGCATGTATTACAGGAGATATATTTGAAGGATTTTTAAACAATGAAAAAGTTTTTACGGTTGGTATTCAATAATCTGAATTTTATTATTGATAAAACCAATCAATATTTGAATCTTTACAATGATGCTTGCAACTTCTATATTAATTGAGGCTTACAAAATCATGGCAACCGCAAAAGCCATGGCAGAAATTTATGATGAAAATCGTAGTACTTGTAAATATGTACATTCCACATCCAGAGGGCATGAAGCCATACAAATTGCTACAGGACTGCATTTGCAACAACAAGACTGGTTTAGTCCGTATTACAGAGACGACAGTATGATGTTGTCTGCAGGATTTACTCCTTATGAAATGATGTTGCAATTGCTTGCAAAAAAAGACGATCCATTTAGTGGCGGGAGATCGTATTACTGCCATCCTTCTAACAAAGACGGCATCAGACCTTCAATCATACACCAAAGCAGTGCTACGGGTATGCAAGGTATCCCCACAACGGGTTTGGCGCAAGGCATTCAATTTATTGAGCAATACTTACCCAACTTTTTAGCAGTTAATCAACAAAATAAAAAGCCGGTTGTACTTTGTTCATTTGGCGACAATAGTATCACAGAAGGAGAAGTAAGTGAAGCATTTCAATTTGCCGTATTAAAACAATTACCCATCATTTATTTGGTACAAGATAATGATTGGGGTATCAGTGTTACCGGAAGTGAGGCAAGGGCAATGAATGCTTTTGAATATGCAGCCGGCTTCAAAGGCATGGAAAGACTTCAATGTGACGGAAGTGATTTTATTGCATCTTATGAAACCATGCAAGCAGCATTTAATTTTGTTAGAACAGAGAGAAAGCCAATTCTTGTACATGCTAAAGTACCTTTATTAGGGCATCATACAAGTGGTGTAAGAAAAGAATTTTACAGAACAAAAGAAGATTTACAGGAACAAAGTATTTCAGATCCAATCATCAAACTTCGAAGAATATTATTAGAAAATAATATTTCCGAAGTTGAAATAAATGTAATTGACGAAAACGCTAAGGATATTGTTAATACAGCATTTTCAAAAGCACAAGATGCCGAAGATCCTCCACCGTCTGATGTAGAAAAATACATTTTTGCACCAACTTCTGTTAAAGAAGAAACGGGTGAAAGAAATCCTATTAACGGAGAAAAAATATTGATGGTGGATGCTGCGTTATATGCCATTAAAGAAATTATGGAACAATATCCTGAAGCCATTTTATATGGGCAAGATGTTGGAAGAAGATTGGGTGGTGTATTTAGAGAAGCAGCAACACTTGCAGAGAAATTTGGTGATCATCGAGTATTTAATACAGCCATACAAGAAGCTTACATCATTGGTTCTACAATTGGTATGAGTGCTGTTGGATTGAAGCCAATTGTTGAAGTACAATTTGCAGATTATATTTATCCGGGATTAAATCAATTGGTAACGGAAATTTCTAAATCCTGTTATTTGAGCAATGGAAAATTTCCTGTGCAAATGATTTTAAGAGTTCCTATTGGTGCTTATGGTGGCGGTGGACCCTATCATAGTGGAAGTATAGAAAGTACACTGCTTACAATAAAAGGCATAAAAATTTGTTACCCAAGTAATGCTGCAGATATGAAAGGTTTGATGAAAGCTGCTTTCTTAGATCCCAATCCAGTTGTAATGCTTGAGCACAAAGGATTGTATTGGAGCAAAGTTCCGGGGACAGATGATGCAAAAACAGTAGAGCCTTCGAGTGATTACATTTTACCACTCGGAAAAGGAAATATTGTTTTAGAAGCTACTCAGGAACATATTGAAAACGGAACTTCATTGGTTGTCATTACTTACGGAATGGGTGTTTATTGGGCAAAAGCAGCTGCTGAAAATTTCAACAGACAAGTTGAAATCATTGATTTACGTACCTTATATCCATTGGATGAATATTTAATTTTTGCAAGTAGCAAAAAACATGGAAGGGTTTTAATTGTTACAGAAGAACAGCAAAATAATTCATTTACAGAGGCGTTATCTCACCGCATTTATCATCAATGCTTTCAATTTTTAGATGCACCAATTGAAGTTTTTGGTTCACTAAATTTACCGGCAGTGCCCATAAATCTTTCATCAGAATCTGCGATGCTTCCTAATGTTGAAAAAATAAAAAACAGAATTAAACAATTGCTTCAATACTAATCAAATAAAGTTTGTAAAATACACAAGCAATTTTAATCAAAGCGCCTATATTTGCAACCCGAAATGGTGAGGTAGCTCAGTTGGTTAGAGCATCGGATTCATAACCCGAAGGTCGGGAGTTCAAATCTCCTCCTCACTACAAAAAAGGTTCTCAGATATTTTCTGAGAACCTTTTTTTAACTTAATACTGATTACTTTTTATTGAGTATCTGATTGATTTGTTTTTCTAAAGCATTTAACCTTTCTTTTAGCGCCTTTATCTCTTTATCTTTTTCGGCACTTTCTTCTTGTATTGCTTTAACAATTACTGGCAATAAATTTCCATAACGTGCTTCTAATTTTTCTGGATTATCTTCACTCACCAAATCAAGATGATCACCAATGTTAGATTGCTTTTGCAAAGCCAATAATTCTTGTGCTATAAAACCAGCAGACTTAATGCCCACTTTAGCTTTATCTCTGGTATTCCATGTAAAACTTACCGGATTTAATTGTTTTAAAAATGCCAAGCCTTCACCAATAGGAATGATGTCTGTTTTGTCTCTTCTATCTGATAAATTAGTTATTGGTGCATAGCATCGTAATGATGATATGCTTGAATTGCCTAATGTTATTTGATTACTAACACTGCTTGCAGAAGCTTGAGCTCCGTATCCAATCATTGTACAGTTATTCCCTGTTGCAAAACTAGATCCTGCGGCATATCCTAAAGCGGTGTTGTAACTTCCAGTGGTATTACCAAAAAGAGAATTATTTCCAATTGCTACATTATAATATCCTGTGGTGTTGGAAATAAGTGCAGAATAACCACTTGCGGAGTTATGCCATCCCGTAATGTTGGAATAAAGTGCTTGATAACCATTTGCTATGTTATAACTTCCTGAAGTATTAGAATAAAGTGCATAAGAACCATTTGCTATGTTATAACTTCCTGAGGTATTAGAATAAAGTGATTGATAACCATTTACTGTGTTAGATGAAATATTTCCAGTACCTCTACCAATTGTTATATTGTTTACAGTTAAATCATAACTTCCTAGATTAACTGCCCCCGTTGCTCCGGTATAAGGCACAGCATTTGAAGCCGATGGTAACAATTTCCAGGAGCTCCCATCATAATAATAAAATCCTTGTGTGCCATCAGTTTGATAAACTATTAATCCAGTTGCTGGTGAAACGATGCTATTTTTTTCAGTAGCAGTTACTCGTGGCAGTAAAAAACCTTTAGAAGTACTTTTTACTTCCAACATTGCAGAGGTTTCTGGAGTGGTAGTTCCAACTCCTACTTGAGCAAATGTTGAAAATGTAAAGAATAAAAATGACCCTAATAAAGTATATTTCATAATTTGTAGTTTAGAATGAATATTTCATATTTTAGATTACAATGATACGGTAAGAAATAGATTTTAACAATTATTAGAGACAAGGATTGGAAGGGAAAAGCTGTTGGTATTTGAATTAAATAATAAACCACCTTCTGATGGGAAGGTGGCTTGCTTTACCTACTTACATGTTGAATATGTGTATTTTAATTTTCTTAAAGTAATCGTTCAATACAAATAAAGTTATTTAAATAACTTGCTCCAATTTGTAATGTTATTCTGTATACTCTATTACTTGTTACATCAGTTACATTGTAAACTGAAATCTCACCGGTACTTGCGAAGCTCCAATTAAACAAAGAAGTTGAGGGGGTTGTTGTAACAATAACGTTAGATCCACTGCCTCCTCCTGCTCCTGCTGAAATACCACCAAAAGTTGCACCAATATTACAATAAAAAGAAGTACCAACGGCAGCAACACTTAATCCACGATTACCGCTTGTAGTCACGGTCGCTTTAATATTATCAAGCTGTACATAAGTCCCTGCATTTACCAAAGCACTTACTTTTTGAGCTACATTATCCGCAGAAGTAGCTGTTGCAATGGTTGTCCATTTAGCACCATTCCAATAATAGTATCCTGCTAGTAATCCGGTGGAACCTAAATTATATACCAATAATCCTTCAGCAGGAGAGGCAATTGTTGTTGCATCTGTTGCACTCGTTAAAGTAACTCTAGGAGGCAAAAAGCCTTTATTAGTTGATCTCACATCCAAAATTGCAGATGCTAAAGGTGTGGTAGTTCCAATACCTACTTGGGCAAATATTGTACTTGTAAATAATAGCATCAACCCTAATAAATTGTATTTCATAATGCGCAGTTTAATTAATTTAATCTACAAATATCTGTAAAAAAGTGCTAAAAGTGTTTATTCTGTTTTGGCTAATAATGTATCTGTTTAATAATATCATCAATTTAAAAACAACACTTTTTCTTATTTAATGAACAATGCACTTCTTTATGAATCCACCAAAAATAAATTACCTCAACAGCAACACATTAATGGTTATCAGTTTCAACAGCATATTTTTTTGAATTACTGAATTTTAACATGCAGTTGCATAATCCCCAAGAAACACTATATTTGCAACATAGTTACATAAAACTTGACTGAAATTAGAAAATACAAGACTTTATTAGCTGCCGTATTATTGACGGTCTATGCTTTTATTGCCACACCAATCCAGTTATGGCATTGTCATAACTATACAGTTAATACTAAATCCGAAAAATCATCTGAACAAAAAGCAGCACCAACTTTCTCCAAATACTCACAACATGCAGTAGATGCAAATTGTCAGATATGTTCCCATCAATATTCGGCATACAGCGATGCACCTATCATCGTTTTTGATTCACCATCTCTTATCTTTCAGTCAAATAAGGAATACTATCTTTTTTTAATTCCTTCATCACTCCATTTTAATTTTTCCAATAAAGGTCCCCCAGCAAGAACATGACATTTCCTCTACAGTACTTACGCAAGTCGTTAGTATTTGATTTGTAACAGCAATAGGGTCGTTGATTCCCTTGTTTAAAACATTTTATTTTGAAATTATTTTTAATGATACTCATTGCTATAGCAATAGTCAATAATGCTATAGCACAGCCTTGTACTTATAAGCTTTCTGGGCATGTAGAAGATATGGATACCAAAGAAAAATTGGTTGCAGCTACTATTAGTATTAAAGAAACGGGTAAGCGAATTATATCTAATGACAAAGGTGATTTTGTTTTTACTGCATTATGTAGTGGGGAATATACCCTAATCGTAACTCATGTCAGTTGCGATACAGTAGAGAAAAAATTCCTACTCACAAAAGATTATCATGTAGATATTTTTATGCCACACAATCGCAAAGTGTTAGGCGATGTAGTGGTGGAAACGCAAAAAGGAATTACCAATACTGGTTTTAAACAAGAACTAAGTGGCAAGTTATTGGAACAAACCAACGGACTTTCATTGGCAGAAGCGTTAAGTAAAATGAACGGTATTACTATGCTGCAAACAGGTTCTACTATTGCCAAACCTGTTATCCATGGTTTGCATGGCAACCGGATACTTACTATCAACAATGGGGTGCGGCAGGAAGGACAACAATGGGGCAATGAACATGCACCTGAGATCGACCCTTTTATTGCAGATAAATTGATTGTAATAAAAGGAGTGGACGAACTAAGATATGGCTCTGATGCAATAGGTGGTGTTATTTTAGTAGAACCTAAAGCACTACGAAATAAACCAGGCTATGCAGCAGAGTTCAATACGGTATATTTTACCAACAACAGGCAATATGTTTTGTCAGGCATGTTTGAACAACAATTAAAAAAACAACCTGCCTTTCGTTACAGGGTGCAGGGGACTTTTAAGAAAAATGCAAATGCTACAACACCTTACTACCGACTAAACAATACGGGCAGCGAAGAAAAAAATTTTTCTATTGCTGCCGGATGGAAAAAAAATAAATTTAATACTGAACTTTTTTACAGTCACTTTACGACCAAAGTGGGGATATTTACAGGATCACATATTGGCAATTTAACCGACTTGTTAAATGCAATTGCAGCATCTAAACCTAACGAGGTTTTCTTAGGTCAGCAGACTTACAAAATACAACGACCCTTCCAAGAAGTATCGCATGATTTAGTAAAATTAAAAACAGTATTTTATTCAGGTGAACACAAGTTTACAGCTTTGCTAGCTGGTCAGTTCAACCACCGTAAAGAATTTGATATTGTAAGAAGCAGCACCAATAAAAATCCACAATTAGATTTAGCTATCTATACCCTTACGCAAGATCTGAGTTGGGAGCATCCGAAGAAAAATAGTTTTAGTGGTGTTGGTGGATTATCAATGATGCAGCAAGACAATAGCTACAGTGGTAGATACTTCATACCTAACTATTTTGCATACACTTTTGGTGGCTATTATATTGAAAAATGGAGTAAACATAAATGGGAGCTTCAAGCAGGCATCCGCTACGATAATAAAAGCATAAACACTACACGATTAAAATTTAATAGCGATACCATTAACTATGATTTTAATTTTTCAACCTTCGCATCATCTTTTAATACGATTTTTAAACCGACAAATAACTGGCGGTTAAATGCCAATATAAGTCTTGCCAGTCGAGCCCCTCATGTAAATGAGCTACTGAGCGATGGCATTCATCATGGCACAGCTACTTTTGAAAAAGGGGATATTTATTTAAAGCCGGAGCGCTCCATTAATATTTCTGCTGGTATTAATTATCAACATCCATCTAATAATTTTAGTATTGATATGCTGTTGTATTCAAATAGCATCAACAACTTTATTTTTCAGCAACCCCTACCCGACAATCCAGTATTAACTATTGGAGGGGCATTCCCATTAATTGTATATAAACAAACAAATGCAGTGCTACATGGCTTTGATATATCTGCACTTATTAAACCAGCAACAGGATTTGAATGGAGTTCTAAATTTTCATTTTTACATGCAAGAAATAAAAAGCTCAATGACTGGTTGATATTAATGCCTGCAAACCGATTAACCAATGAATTAACCTATAA
>CANGTN010000018.1 GCA_947456805.1 Chitinophagaceae bacterium
ATTGAAAAGATGCTTCACCAAAGAAATACTGATTGTATTCAAAAGTGTAACCTTTGGTAGTATTATTTACTAAATGAATTTTTAATAGTTCTACCACCTCATCATTAAAATCATCTAGTTCAAATTGCGGAATAAATCTCAACCATACTCCGTCAGCCACTTTTACTTCATTTGGTTTTGGTTTTTCTTTTGGAATGTTATCTACATAAACCTTTTTTGTTTTTTGGGGCTCCACTATTTTCTTCTTGGAAAATCTGTAGAAATAAGGAAAATCAATCTGATCCATATATGCCGGAAACTTTACCCCACGCACTTCTATCATCACCATTTTATCATTCATAATTTCTACCACTTTCCCTTCTTCATTACTTAGCAGCACAATAATATCATCTCCAACTTCGTATTTCATTTTCTAAATTATAGTTGGCAAATTTACAAAAAAAGTCCTCCCTATGAGGGAGGACTTTATATTCAATGTATGGGTGTACAAATTATAAATTGTAAGTATAACTCACATAGTACATACCACCCACTTGTGGGTTACCGAATGCACTTCTGTAATATTTGTTCCAAATATTAATACCACCTACTTTATACAATCCTTTGTTTTTTGTTTTATAGCTAATCATACCATCCCAGGTTCCATAAGCAGGTACTTCACCAGTTCCAAAAGTTCCTTCCCAGTCAATTTTATCTTGCCATCTGTAGATCATGCTAAAACCAAAGTTTTTTACAACATTGGTATTGCTTAAACCAAAGTTATAACGTAGTGCAGGAGTGTTAAAAAATGTAACTAATCCGGCTTGAACATCTCTTAATTTATCGCTGGAAACATTGGCATTTAAAACGAAGTTTTTAGGTAATTGATAATCTGCACTCAAACCCCAACCCATTGCCTTTACAGGAGTAGAAGAGTTTACTACAAATGAAAAGTTATCGGTTGATAATGGACTAAGCATATCTGTAACAGCTGCTTTACCTCTTCCAACAGCAACTCTTCCAAGAAAATTAGTATACTCACTCAAATAATAATATGCGTCAATCAATAATTTTTTACCAATTACACCGCGGTAACCAATTTCATAAGAAGAAACTGACTCAGGCTTAATATTGGTATTAAATGGATTTTGTTGTAACAAAGTTGGATTAATTGTTCCTGCAGTAGTAAATGCACCTCTAAAATTAGCAATACTTGTTGCTGTATATAAAGGATTGCCAGTAAAATTATAAACTTCATTAAATATAGGTAATGCTCCAATTAAGGTAGCACTTGGACTATTTAAGTTAATCCACTGATCTTGAGTTGATGGGAAACGATAAGCTGTTTGATAACTTACACGAATATTATTATCTTTAGCAACTTTGATAGATGCAGTTGCTCTTGGAGTAAATCTACCATCAAAGTTTTGGTTTTTATCGTAACGGATAGAACCTGTTAATTTAACAACATCGTTGAACAATTTTTTACCTACTTGTAAATAACCACCATATTCTTTTATACTAATGTTACCAGTATTGAATTTAGGGTTATTATCTGCGAAAATTGTTCCTCCTGAATTCAAGTTGAAAATTCTGTATGAACCTCCAACCAAAACTTCTGCAAATTTAATTTTGTCAGCGAAGTTGTACTGTCCTTCAAAATGATACAAAGCACTTTTATCTGCAAACAAACCACCACCATTTGTAATAGATGTGTTCGTTACTTGATTGAATAAGTTTTTGAAAAGTGTAGAACCAGCATCAGGTCTTCCGCCATCAGCTACAACTCTTGCTGCATTATGAGCACTAGCAAGGTTGCCAGCTGTACCCAATGCAACTTGGGTATATCTTGTTAAATAGTCGGTAAACCAAGCACCATCACCTTTCCACAATCTGTTCATTTGCACGGCAGTAATGGTATTTGCATAAGAATCACCTGAGTTTTCCTGTGTAGTGTACGCTCTTAAAAACCAGTTTTTAGCTTTTAATTCAGCTTTATACTGACCCATTCTTAAATTTTTAAAACTGTATCTGTCAATACCGGTATAAACACTTGTACCTAAGCCCCAATAACCTATAACTGAAGCTTCGACATTATTTTTTAATTTATAGTATAAACCCCCAGATAATTTAACATTATAAGCATTATAATCAACTAAATCTTTTTCATTGTAACCAGTTCTACTTACTGTTTGTCCTGTATAGTAACCTCTGTTTAAAGAAAATACCGTTGGGAAAGCTGAAGCAGCTGGTGCCAAAAGTGGGTTACCCTGAACAATAGCCAAAGAGTTTGCAAATGGCAATCCTAAACTAGCAATACTATTTAATGCAGTAAAACCAGGACTTGTTGGACTTAAACCTGCTGCCAACAATCCTAATCGTGCAGCATATTGTAAATTATTTGCAACTTCATCACCATATACATTTACACCATCATAATTAGGATCTGAAGCTCTTGAACCATTTGTAACATTACTTAAAACATTATTTCTTAGTAAATTGGTTTGATCATTAGCTTGCCAATCTTGAGCTTGTACAAATTGGGCAGAAACTTTAAATGCAAAACGTTCTGTAATTTTCTTAGCCCAACGCAAACTCCAGTCATAAAAAGGAGCTGCAGATCTTTGTGCATTATCAACATGATTAATTCCTTGTTTTACTTGAAAGCTTAACCCTTGGTATTTGAAAGGGCTCTTGCTATTCATTAACACAGTGCCATTCATACCACCAGAACCATACAAAGCTGATGAAGCTCCAGGTAAAACCTCTACGCTTTCAACATCTAACTCTGTCATACCAACAATATTACCAACAGAAAAATTCAAGGCAGGAGCTTGATTATCCATTCCATCAACCAATTGATTGAGCCTCAAACTACCACTACCATTGAAACCACGTGTGCTAATTGTTCTGAAATTAATACTAGATGTTGTCATATCAACACCTTTTAAATTTAAAATAGCATCGTAATAATTTGGTGCGGCAGCATTTCTAATTGCATTCAAACTCATCCTTTCAATAGATACAGGAGATTCTATTATTCTTTCAGAAACCCTTGATGCTGCAACTACAACTTCCTGACCAAAAGCAAATTTGACATCAAGATTCACTTCCATATTTTGATTATTTGAACTTACAACTACTTCTTTATCGGCAAAGCCTACAGAAGCAAAAACTAAAGTAAAAGGTAGTTTTTGAGTGGTCGTAATTCTAAATTTACCCTTATCATCTGTAAAGGTTCCCAAATTAGTGGATTTGATAGTTACAGATACTGATGAAACAGCTTCTTTACTTTTACTGTTTGATACATTACCTGATACTGTTACAGCTTGTTGTGCGTTGACTGCGATTGAAAAAGCAGTAGCGAAACAAAGCGATAAAACTGATTTTAGTTTTCTCATAAGGCTTTTGATTTTGTTAAATTATTGGCAAAATAGTGAATGTATGGTTGATAGAAAAATTTTTATTTTCCCCAATGTGTTAAAAGAAAATATTTCAGTCAAAAAAAATAGTGCAAAAGAGTAGAAACTGCACGTTATTTTTGGGGCATGAGCCAATATATTTTTGATAATCAAACAAATTTTTACAAAGGAAAAGTAAGAGATGTTTACAGCATTGGTAATGATATTTTAGTGATGGTTGCAAGTAACAGAATTTCTGCTTTTGATGTTATACTGCCTGCTCCTATTCCATTTAAGGGTCAAGTATTAAACCAAATTGCAGCTTACATGCTCAATGCAACAAAAGATATTTGTCCTAATTGGTTGGTCTCCTCTCCTGCCCCAAATGTTAGTATTGGTAAAAGATGTGAGCCTTTCAAAATTGAAATGGTAGTAAGAGGTAATTTAACTGGACATGCTTGGAGAACCTATTCCACCGGTAAAAGAATTTTGTGTGGGGTTACAATGCCCGATGGTTTAAAAGAAAATGATTATTTCCCAACACCAATCATAACTCCGAGCACGAAAGCATCTGAGGGACATGATGAAGATATTAGTAAAGAAGAAATTATTGCACAAGGATTGGCATCTGCCGAGGATTGGAAAATATTGGAAAAATATGCATTGCAATTATTTGAAAGAGGCAAAGCAATTGCAGCTGAACAAGGATTGATTTTAGTAGACACAAAATATGAGTTTGGAAAAATAGGTAATGATATTTATTTAATGGATGAAATTCATACACCAGACTCTTCCAGATACTTTTATGCAGATGGTTTTGAAGAAAGACAGGCAAGCGGTGAAAGACAAAAACAATTGAGTAAAGAGTTTGTCCGTGAATGGTTGATTGAAAATAATTTCATGGGCAAAGAAGGTCAAAAAGTTCCTTATATGAGTGATGAATGGATAGCAACTATTAGCAGCCGTTACATAGAACTATATGAGAAAGTAATTGGCAAAAAATTTATTCCTGAAGTTTGGAATGATGAAGAAATTTATAATGGAGTGTTGAAGGCATTGAGCACATTGTAAATGTAAGGTTTTGTTTAAAGTGTACAAACGTGCTGCCTATTCAACATTAAAAATGAAAACACTGACAAAGTAAATTTACAATAATTCCTGACTACCTGAGGAAACCAGGAATTATTTAAAAACTGTCAACATATTTTAGGACAATTTAATTAATTGCTAAAAACTTGTTTTCAAAGTAACTACAAAATTTCTACCTGGTGCAGAAATTCCGCTTGCAAAATAGCGATAGTTTCTGTCAAGCAAGTTTTCTACCAATAATTGCGCTGATAAATTTTTACCCACTTTTATAGCACTACGTATGTTTAAAGTAAACCAACTTGGCATACCATCTGCAGTTGCATATTGTCCATTATCTTCTCCATTAGGATTATAATCTGTAATTCGTTTCCATCCATTAAATAAAGTATAGAATTCGGCCAACCAACTTTTATTATCATGCTTTAAAGCAACTCTACCATAGGTTGGTGGCACATGGTCTAAAGGAACTGTTTCTCCGGCATTTGTATACTTGCCCGTTGTATAAGTATATACACCATCTAAGCTTGTATATTTTGCAATAGTATATGTAGCATTTATACTAAACCCGGCAACATAAGCTTTTGCTTTGTTTTGCTGCGCATAAACACCACTTTTTACATTTTGATAGATAATACTATCCTGACCATTTAATTGAAATTTATCTACAACAACTGCATTCTTAAACCAAGTATAAAAGACCGAACCTCCAAAACTCAATTTATCCCCATATTTGTTAAAATTAATTTCTGCATTGTAAGTATATTCTGGTTTTAAATTTGTGTTTGGAACTATTACATACCCTATTCTCGTATCAAATACTTTGGTTAAATCATCTACATTAGGAGATCTAAAACCGCTGCTTAACAAAAATGCTAACCTTAAGTTTTTAGGTGTTGCATATATCAATCCCAAATTCCCTGTTAAAGCGACATTGTTTTGTATTGCTTTTACAAAAGGAAAATTCATTAAAGTGGTATCAATAAAACGGGCATCCAATTTTACAAAATTTAAACGCAAGCCGTCATTCAAAGTCCATCTATCATTTATTTTTAGAGTGTGTTGAGCATAAGCTGCATTGTAACTCATTTTAGTTGGTCCATCGCTGTATCTTGTTGTTATTCTACTTAAAGTATTGGTTACAATATTTACTCTCTCAGCTGTTGAACGAACGTAATTAATGTAGCTTTCTATTCCCAAATGCAATTCATTTTTACCGTTGTAATGTTTTGCATCTGCATTAAAACCAAATATATTTACACGCTCCCACCGATAATCTTTGTTGTTATTCTTAAACCTGCGTGTAATTCTGCTTTCTTCTATATCCTGATAATTTGCATTAATTTTTATTTCTCGGAAAAACCCAGCTATTTTGTTAGCAGAAAAATGATATGCAATCATGTTTCTTAACTGAGGTCCATAATACCATTCTGCAAAAGCAGGTGCATTAGCAGCAATATCTGTAAGTCTGTCATAACGTGGTACATCACTTGAATTGCTGTACTGAATGTTTAAAATGTGCTGAATATTTTCTTTAGGTTGAAAAAGAAACTTTTGGGTTATGTCAACCTGTTTATAATCGCTGGGAGTTTGTTTATTAGGATTAGGATTTACAAAAGCACTATCTGTATTGCCATAACGTTGTACTATAAATTTTTTCAATCCGAATGTTTGATAGGATGATTGGCGCTTAGCACCCTGAATTATATCACCAAAAGAACCATAAGTAACAGATGTTAATGAAGCCCATTTTTCCCCGCCAATATTAAAATCTACATGAGCTCTAGCTTCTTCTGTAGCAGTGGCATAACGTACCACTGCATTACCATTAACATTCGTTTTATTGATTGTACTTAAAACCGGATTTTTTGTGTACATATTTACAACACCCCCCAATGCATCGCTACCATATAAAGTTGATGATGGTCCATAAAGTACTTCCAATCTATCTAGAACCATATTGTCAACAGTTATAATGTTTTGTAAATGGCCTGACCTATAAATAGCATTATTCATACGAATTCCATCAACAATTAGTAGTACCCGACTTGCTTCAAAACCACGTATGACAGGGCTACCTCCACCTTGTTGGCTTTTTTGTACAAACAGACTTCCTGTGTTTATTAAAATATCACCTGTATTAGATTGAAAATTTAAACTGTTTTTGTCTTTTATTACTTTTACTGTTTGTGCAACATGCTTAAATAGTTCGGGAAATTTATTTGCATAGACCACAACTTCATTCAGTATAGCTGAATTTCTCTTTAGGGTATCAGTAACATCTTCATTTTGTGCAGATAATATAATAGGGAAAGCTACAGCATATGCCATAGCCAATATTTTTATTTTCATAAAAAAATGATTAAGATAATAATTGTTGTAAATAAATTAATTGAAGAACAATGTTCATACTTGTGGTGGTGGTGCAATAATTTCTATTACTACAATTGAACAAAAAGTTTGATAAAGCGCTGTATGAGGTAGTGAAAATTCTTTAGTAAAAATTGTTAAATTGGTTATTTCATTAACAAAAACAAAGGCAAACAATTTCAATAAAGAAGTAGCCGTATTTTTTTTATTAGTTTGCTGTTTCATTAACGATAAATAATAATCAATCATCTGATTTTCTGCAAAATCTTTTATTGCAATTATAAAAACAGAATCTTTAGTAAAATTGAGATTCACAACATCATACATTATACCTTTATAACTAAATTCTTGCCCTTCTTCCTCCCAATCAAAACCCAATTTATTTACCTCTAAATCTTGCAAACTAAATTTAAATTGAGTAGCTAGTGCAGAATGGGAATTCTTTTGTACAAAAGCTTTCATTTCCTGCTTTTGCTGAAACTGCACAAACTTGAATGTAATAAAGTAGCCACTTGAATAAAGTAACATTGTTAGAAAAAAAAATATCGTGATTTTATTTTTCAATTATCATTTAGATTAAAAGTATGGGCGATATTATTTTTCTTTATTGATTTCATTTAAACGAGGTCTTAATCTGGATTTACTTTTATTGAAAACCATATTACCATTGTCAACACCTTTACGAATTTCTTTTTGTCTTTCAATTGGTAAATGAATCGTGTCTTTACATTCATTACTACAACAATCATTAAATGCTTCAGCACATTCTTTGCATTGAATAAATAACAAATGACAACCATCATTTTTGCAGTTTACATGGGTATCGCATTTGTTTCCGCATTGATGACAAGTTGCAATGATATCTTCTGTAATTCTTTCTCCAAGCCTATTATCAAATACAAAGTTTTTACCAATGAATTTACTTGGTAAATTTTCTTTTTTGATTTGTTGGGCATAATTGATAATTCCCCCTTCTAAATGAAAAACATTTTTAAACCCATTGTGCAACATATAAGCACTTGCTTTTTCGCAACGAATGCCGCCTGTACAATACATAATT
Source organism: Chitinophagaceae bacterium (assembly GCA_947456805.1). Lineage (GTDB taxonomy): Bacteria > Bacteroidota > Bacteroidia > Chitinophagales > Chitinophagaceae > UBA1930. Next base: position 7,897 of record CANGTN010000018.1, read on the forward strand.
ATATTCTTGTCCTCCTTGCCTTTCATCATTTCAACAGCCATCGGCAATTGTTCTCTGAAAGTATCACTTGGAATTTCCAATGCATTTTGAAAATGTCCAACTTCATACTCATAATGATTGCGCATGTCAATTACAACAGTATGTTCATCATTCAACAAAGTATTCATTTGTTGTGCATTTACATAGCCGCCTTTATTTTCCATACTGAAATTCGGATCACCAATTCCATCTGCAACAATCTTATCTCTCACTTTTATTTTTAGTACCCAAAAACTTTTTCCATCATCATCTACCGCAACATTTAATCTTAAATTTTCTAAATAAGGAATTTGATAAAGAAAATTTTTCATCTCTTCAAAATGAGCACTAGCAACACTAATCTGCGCATTGATGCCTTCTTTAGCAACATAAATTCTTCCAAGCACTTCAAGGGCTACAAGATTTTTGTAGAGGTAATCTCTAAATTCCTGCGGATTTTGAATGGGAAAATATTGGTAAAAACTAAGCGTTGTTCTTGGAGTTGTATCCTCCATTAATTTCTGCTTCAGCTCCTGGCTGCTAATACGATTGTGTAATACCGGCATGTAAAATAATTTTAGACATCAACTATTAGATAAGTCAATGTTTCAAAATGAATCCGTTTGCAGGACGGACAAAATTGTTTACAAAAGTATGTATTTGAAATATTGCTACCTAAAAAATGGCATTGTAAATCTGATTCCGTTGGGCTTCTCGCCATTGTTATGATATCCTTGAATAAAATCTACACGGATTACTTTAAAAATATTTTCAATAGACACAAATGCTTCGTAATAATTCTTTTTATCATTGATGTACAATGCATTTGCACCCAAAACAAAGAACCAGTTTAACTTTCTGTAACCCGGAATTTTATTAGAAATCAGTCCGTTTAAATGGTATTCGATATGACTCGTTGTATAAAACTTTTCGGTATTGCTAAATTGATAATAAGGCAACAACTGAAAACTCTTCATATAATCATTTGCAAAGGCTGTTTGGTTGCCAAAATAATGTTGATAGTCGGGTGCATAGGATACATTGTTTTGTAAAAAACCACCCATTTCAAATGCATATTTAAATGTGCCGCCAATTTTAAAATTCAAATTATCATTTACGCCAAACTTCCATTTGGTATAATCAACTGTGCTTCCTAAAATTCCATCAAACCCTTTGGTAATGTTTGCAGAGAAATTTGGATATTTTGAACCAACATTTATTTTCCTATCTGGGAATTCAATATATCTCGAACCTGGTCTCCACGCAACAGAAAGTGATGCAGAAAAAGCTTTATGATTAGTAATGTTTGCATCCATTAAATCTGTAGGGAAATTAGGTGAAAATTTTTTATTTTTCAATTCATCAATTACATTGTCCATTGGTTTTCTATTCTGATAATTAACACCAACACCAAAAGAAAACCCTTCGCCCAATCCCTTATTGTAACTGAATTTCATAAAATCAGCCATATAAGTTTTCATGTGATTCTTTTGCCAGTAATGACTACTTAACGAATTGTTTAAATCAGAAATGGGATTGTTGTTGTTGAATTGAAAAACATTTGAGCCAAAGGCAAGATTTATATTGTTGAAATATTTTTTTCCAAAGCTATACCTTGCATCGATTGAAGGATTTAAGTTTTTTCTTTTATAACCATATCTAAATGAAGTCCCAATATCAAGCCTTTGTCTTCCTTCAAAATTCTTATCATATTTTACACCAAGTTTTGTTACTCTTCCTTCTGCAGGATTGTATAAAACACCGATTGCTCTTATCAATGGGTCAATGCTGAAACTGGATCTTCTCTTTTCATTATTAAAATTTTGTCCTGTTAACAACAACTTTGAAAATGTAACTTTATTTCTTACTTTATCTAATGAATCTAAATATTTTGGATCTTTTCTTGCTTGTTCTAGGCTGTCTTTTTTCTTGTAATCTTTCACTTCATTTTCAAGCAAAGGAATCGGCCTTACACTATCCCAATATGCCAACGATTTTTTATTGGAACTATCGTAAAATTTAATAATGGTGTTATCAAAAAACTTTTTCTTAAAAGAAGGTTCAATATTTACATTGTCATACACCTGTACAAAGTTTCCAAAAAAATCAAATCCTAAAAATTTACCCGCAGGATAAATTACTTGTTGTTTAACAACCCATGTATTTTTCATGGGAACATACAATTGCTCAATATTAAGTGTATCCAAAAATTGCAGTTGCTGTTCCTTTACAATTTTTAGCTGAATACTTTGCAAGCGCCATTCATTTTCAATGATGCTGATATAGCCACTGAAAAGCGGTTCATACTTTCGTTTTGGAGTTACTTTTATTCTGCTGATTTCTTTACCATTTTCATAAAAAGAACCTTCAAACTTGTAAGTGTAATAATTTAAAGCGTTGTTGCTGATTGGAGAAATGTAACCACGAGGATTTAAGCCACTACCAACACTGATATTATTTTCATAGAATGAAATAATCTGCGGATTGCTAAAACCAAAACCATTGCTGTTACCACTTACTTTTGTTGAAACTACTTCAACCTTGGCTGCATTTGGTAATTCGTAAGAATAACGTGCTACAGTTTCGCTTAAAAAAATCATTTTTCTTTTGCTCGTATCACCATCTTCAAAATCAACTTTTTCTCCCATAAATTTTTTGGGATAATTTCTCAATTGTAACTGACCTTTCAGATAAACATCACACTGAAACTTTTTAATTTCATTTAAATATTCCGGACGTTTTTTTATTGTTTTTCTGATAATTTCATAAGCAGGGTCTTCTCTGTTTGCTTTTACAACAACCTCGGTATTATTGTATCGTTGTACTTCTAAAATGAAATCAACTTGTACATCTTCTAACCCAAGAACAATCTTTTTTTCGATTGTTTTGTAACCGATATGCTGACAAACTAATGTGTATGTTCCTGGCTTCAATTGAAGTGTAAAAAAACCTTTGGCATTGGCGGTTGTGCCTATGCTAGAACCTTTGATTAATATAGATGAAAATGGAAGTGGCTGATTGTTTGTTTCGGAAATTATCCCCGTTATGTTGGTTGCAAAAACAAAATTTATAAAGCTAGAAAGAATAATCGTTATTATAATTTTCATAGTGTGTGTTTAATCAAAACTATTTGCATGCAAATAAAAACTAAAACCTCTGATAAAAATTAACAATTACTTTACTTTTCTGTTTTATTTCATTTATTTTCTCATATAACTTCCTGTAAGTGCCGCCATCCCTGATAACAACCCTCCTAATAAACCTGTAATAAAAATTAACACCACATAATTTCCACCCAATGGCAGTATGTTGGCTACTTTGGTAGAAAGTAAATGTTCATTTGGCGTATCCGATAAAACAGCAAGCAATATCCACAAAACAAAAACGGCTACAAATCCCGACAGAAAAGACTTCCAAGGTTTTTGGTGAATTGCAATTGCAACGATTAAAGAACAAAATACAAAACTGAACCAAGGCAATGTGGTATACAACCCGATTGCAAAAGCTAATAATGCTGTAAGGAAAATTGAAGTAAGGAATTTCATAATAAAATATTTTTTGAATCAATTATACTTTTTCAAAAGTTAAATGCCATTTCATTTGTTCACTTTTTTGTGCTGCTTCCTTTTTAATAAAAAGAATGCGATAATATTTTCCGGCTGCCCATGAATCAATGAATGAATCATAAAACTTACTACCGGGATTACCATTTTGTCCTCCAGGATAAATACCGTAAGCTTCAATATTATCTGTCATTTGAACAATCATTCGCCAGCTTGGACCATGATTTTGTTTGGTTGCATTGATGATATGTTCACCTCCACCAATCGGCAAATGATATCTGCTTAATGCAGGCAACTTCAACAAATGCTCAACTTTGGTGTCTTTAAAAATTGACCATTCCAGTTTATTTTCTTTTTCAAGTGCTGCTAATTTTTTGGCTGCTTTTTGAAATGCAATTAAAATTATATCAGCAATAGTTTCTTTCTTGTTTAGTGTTCTAACATCATCTGCAAATTTGTAAGTACTGTCTTTCATCATACTTTCAATCAAAGCACTTTCATCGGGCCATGGTAATGTCAATTTGGTTTGTGCATATTCATCACCCCACATATTTATTTCAACACTATCCCAAAATACTTTGAAAACAGTAGCTCCGGTTTCTTGTAAATCATTGTTTAAATTCCATTGTTTAAATATTTCAAAGTATTTTTTTTCATCGGAATTTAAGTTGGATGTTGCAAGATATTTCAATAAAACAGGTCTTGCAATTTCTGCAAAAACATTATAATTATCTGCTTGCAATTTTTGCATGTCTTCCACAGTAATGCCCGACATTGCATTTAATTTTCTATTGATAATAAAGCCACGATACAACGGAAAATTATTAGGTCTGCCCAAATAATAAGGATAAGTTGAATCTACAGATTGTTGATTAGCACTACTTACAAAACCCCTTACAGGATTAATCATATAAGGATTTTCATTTTCCGGAACAATACCTTGCCATAAATAAGTACTATCTGTACCGGGCATTACAAAGTCACCTTGTTGTTTCCATTTTGCTACAAATGCACCTTGCTGTTTTATGGCAATATCTCCACTATGTGAAGCAAAAACAAAATTTTGTCCGGGACATTGATATGTGCTGATTGCATCATTGTATTCAACTACATTTTTTGCGCGATTTAATTTGTAAAATGTTTTCAATTCATTACTTGCATCATGTGCCTTCCAACGAACAGCATAATATTTCCCCACGTTATCTTTTGCTGCAAACTTGTTGTCGTACATCACAGGCCCAAACATTGTCATAGCAATATTTTCAACAACATCGGGCTTTCCTTTTACCTTAATAATTTCTTTACGGAATGTTGTGTTTTTCCATGCACTATCAAACCAATATTGTTGCATGGTAGAATCCTTAAACTGAATTTCATAATAATCTTTAACATCTCTTCCCGAATTGGTTACACCCCAAACGCAACTATCATTAAACCCGATAATTACGGCTGGTGCACCGGGAAATGTTGCACCATAGGTATTACAATCAGGAGTCGTAATTTGCATTTCATACCAAATAGCAGGAAGATTTAAACCCAAATGCGGATCATTACACAAAATTGGTTTCCCGCTTTTTGTTTTAGAACCGGCAACAGCCCAGTTGTTACTGCCATTGCCTTTGTCTGGATTTAATGTTGGTGTGTTTTCTACAATATCTTTTCTGCCAAAATACAGACTATCCATTTTTTTAGGAACCTTCAATGCAATTTTGGGTGCACCAAAAGTTGTACCTCTTGAAACGATTGGATCAAGGCTGTCTTGTATTTCCGGAAATAATTTCATATAGTCATCATAGCCAAAATAAGCTTTGGCATTGGTATAAGTTAAATCATCGCCTTGTCCTGATAAATCCCAACTCATGAACTTTAAAAACAAAGCAGTTTTTAAGTTTGTCCAAGGCTCGGGTTTGTAGTTTAATAATTTATACTCAAATGGAAGATTTTCAGGCTGTAATGCAGTGATATAAGCATTTACACCGGCAGTGTAAGCATCGCAAGCTTCTTTGGTAGCAGGGTCAGATTGAGTTTCTTTCAATGAATTTTCTGCACCATATACCATACCCAATCTTCTGAAATATTTATCGGTTGCCAATCGGTCTTCGCCAACAATTTCACTGAGTCTTCCGGCAGCAACATAAGTTTGAAATTCCATTTGCCACAAACGAAATTTTGCGTGCAAATAACCTTGAGTAAAATAGGCATCGGCATTATTGTCTGCATAAACATGAGGCACAAGACGTTCATCAAAAAAAACATCCACATTACTTTTTATTCCTTGAATTTTTTTGTGATCACTGAAGGAGTAATTGGAAGATTCAGCATTTTTCCAAAAGCCATATTGAGGTGATAAAAAGTAACCTAACCTTGGTGTTTTACTTTTACCACTTGGCAACTGTACATTCAATGCAACGACCAATCCGGTGGTTATTAATGCAGAAATTATGAATGGAGCAATTCTCATACAACAAATTTTAAAAATGAAAATAAGGATATTTAAGCAGTTGTAAATAAATGGTACAAATCTCGTGCTGAATTTTAATGAAACAACTAAGTTTGGGGTTCCAACGAAAATAGAAGCTGTTGTACATGACACAAAAAGATTACTATCAAATATTGAATGTTCATCCTACCTGTACGATGCTTGAAATTAAGAAAGCATACAGAAAATTAGCACTTCAGTACCACCCCGATACCAATAACAACCATCCTTTACTTGAAGAAAAATTTAGGGAAATTAAAATAGCTTACGAGATATTATCAAATGTTGAAAGCAGAAAAAAGTACCACAGCAGTGTATACTTTGAAAACTATATTAAAGAGGTAACGAATATCAATGACATATTACTCAAAGTAGCACAATTGAAAAACTATGTGATGAATAGTAATACCGATAAAATTGACCAAGTTTTGTTGTTAAATTATTTGCTCGATTTGCTTTCTTCATCAAATGTTGTTATTATCATGAACAGCAATAGTGAAAGTATTAAAAATGAAATTTTTGAATCAATAATTTTATCCAGCAAAATACTCCCATACTCTTTATTCATAAAGGTTTCAGCGATTTTAGAAAAAATATTTTTAGCTGAATATACAACGATCGAATTAATATTGAAACAGAAAAAAAGAAATGAATGGTGGAATAATTACAAGATACTTTTTGCTGTAATTGCGGCTTTACTTTTTTGCTTATTGATTGCTTTGATTGGATAGTTTTATTGAATACTGGTTGAACAAATTACTATTGCAACACAGGCATAATTCCCAATCCCATTTGTCCATTTAACTGAACATTTAAGGGGTTGATTGTTAGTCCGGTGGCCAAATCTTTGGTGAGCAACAATGGGCCATCCATATCTACATAATCTAATTGTGGTAAAAAATTAGCAATTGCAGCTGAGCCAATGCTGCTCTCATTCATACTGCCCATCATCACTTTCATTTGGAGGCTTTTTGCTTCTTTAATCATTCGTAATGCTGGAGTAATTCCACTGCATTTGGTGAGTTTGATATTGATGCCATCAAAATGATTGTTGCATTTTGCAACATCATTTTCAGTTACACAACTTTCATCGGCGAAGAGCGGTAATTCAGATTTTTCAAATAATACTTTCATACCTTCCCAATTGTCTTTTGCCAAAGGTTGTTCAACTAATTCAACACCCAAATCTTTCAATTGCGGAATTTTATACAATGCTTCTTCAAGTGTCCATGCTGCATTTGCATCAACTCTGAAAACCGCATCAGTATTGGCTCTCAGGGCTTTTATAATTTCAATGTCTGCTGAAGTTCCTAGTTTGATTTTATAAATCGGCCATGGTTTTGCTTTTATTTTTGCAACCATATTTTCAATCGTATCTATGCCAATAGTGTAATCTGTATTGGGTAAATTTGTCCACGAAGTATTCCAAAGTTGGTATAGATTTTTTTTAGACATTTTACCAAACAAATCCCATCCGGCCATATCTAATGCACTTACTAAAAAAGGATTGTTGGGTAATAAATGATGCAGGTAATGCCAATATCTTTCAGGATCTGTAAAAGCAAATTTTTCAATCAGTCTTTTATTTTTTTCAATATCGGCAACCATTTGTTCGGTGGTAATATTGTAATAAGTTATCGCAGGAGCCTCTCCTATTCCGTACCAGTTACCCAATTCTAAAATAACTACCAATGTTGGTTGATGCGTTTTGGTTCTTCCACCAGAAATAGAAAATGGATATTCAAAAGGTAATTCAAATGTGTGGTAATGTAATATCATGAAGAAGCTCATTTATGGATAAACAATGATGACCAATGAACCGAACGTACAAGTGTGCGACGCAACAAAAGATTGGTCTTGTAATATAGCCGACTACAAAAGAACTAAAAATAAAACCCTGCCAATTGGCAGGGTTTTAAAAATATTTGATTGAACTATGCAATTACTAATTTTGATTTTTGTTGTACAATGTAATTCCATGCAAAAATGATTACCGGCAAGAAAACAACTGTTGCAAACAACTCGTTTTTGTAGAAAGGCAAGCCTGCTGCGTAACAAGTGATTAAGCCACTAAGATCTTTGCTGTATGCGATAGTGCTGCCCAACCAAACGGTTGCGTTTGATAATAAAAAGAAAACAGTTGGTGCTGCAATAGAACCAATGATGATAGAATTGTAATTTTTTCCTTTTATTGCCCAGCCAATTAATGTAGTTAACATCAAAAGTGCGTAGTTGAAAATTTGACCTTTGTAAAATCCTTTAAATGCAAAAAGATTTGCACGGAAAAGTATTTCAATAACAACATCACTTAAAAATAATGCTAACAAAGGCATCAAGAATGTTGCATTTTTTTCTTTAACAATCATTCCCGAAAAAAGGGCTATCGCAAAAATTGGCGTAAAGCCTGAGAAACTTATTTGGCTGGCAAATAATAATTTGGTTACAACTGTAATTAAAATTAGAAATATTGTAAATAATATGGATCGATAAGATGCTTTCATTAGAATAGTGTTTAGGCAAAAATAGGTGTAATTGGTTTTAAGACAAATGAGTTTTTTACATGAATGTTGATAAGTGCAAAAGTTGTTTGATTATAGAGTTATTTAATGATGTGCTTATCTGGTTATTTAGCCAAAGGGTTATTGGGATATTAAGCTAGGTAAATATGCTTTGAAAATAGTAGTTGTTCCGCTTGCAGTAAAATGATAATTGGTATTGGCAAATGCGGTAAATGCATCTCCTTTTTTGAAGAACATATTTTCTTGTCCTTTTACAATGATGGCTCCTTCAATTACAAAAAATATTTCAATAGAAGCTGCTGCTGCAAAATAAACTTCACCGGGGCTTAAATCGATTTTACAAATGGCAAAATCGGGCACGGGGCAAGGATAATTTGTTTCGTGCAGAAGTTTCTCTCCTTTTAAAACATTTGGTATGATGCTTTGAAATGCAGTATGCTTCAACAATTCGGGTACATCAATATGTTTGTTGGTTAATCCGCCACGAAGCACGTTATCGCTATTTGCCATTAATTCTACATTCTGTCCTTCTAAGTAAGCATGCGGAATTCCGGCCGCCTGAAAAATGGCTTCATCTTTTTGCAAGCAAACAATGTTGAATAAATAAATTGAAAAAATGCCACGATCCAGATGGTTCAATTCATTAATTGGAGTTTGTTCGTACAATTTTGCCACCCACCAACCGGGTTGATTTTTATCTAAGAACCCTTCACGTTTTTGTCGCAATTCTTTTTTAACCAGGGGCAATAAAATATTGTCAATATCTGACTGATCCATTTCCATTAAAAACTGGTACAATCCTTTGATTCCTGCACTTCTGTACAATGCCAATAAAATATTAAACTCTTTTATTTCGGTTAAAGTATTTTCTATGGCTTCATTGTTTTTAAAACCATGCAACAACCAGAATTCACTTAGCGCAACCATTACTTCGGGCTTATGGTTTTGGTCTTTGTAATTTCTATTCGCTGCATCAATTGGAATACCGGCTGCTTCTTCTGCGGCAAAGCCTTTGGCAGCTTCGGTTTTGGAAGGATGTACTTGAATGCTGAGCATATCACGTACATCTAAAATTTTAAATAAAAAAGGAAGTTCATTGAATTGCTGAAAAACCTCTTCGCCCAATATTTCGACAGGATGTTGATTGATTAATTCTTTTAAACTAACGGCTTCATGATTCAGATTGATGTAGCTGGGTGCAGATGTATGAGCCCCCATCCAATATTCAGCAAAAGGTTTGTGTTGGATATTTTCTACATGCAACAAATTGGGAATAAATGTAGTGCCGCCCCATGCATAATTTTGAACTTTACCTGTTAATTTAAATATGGTGTTTTTGGGAATCATCTTTTAATTGTACAATGAAGTTTAGTTATTTTAAGCGTTTAATCTAAACAATAATAAATCAAAACAATTTAACTTTATTCTGCTAATGAATAATCACAACAAAAATATTGGAAACAAAGGAGAAGATATTGCAAAAGATTGGCTTGAAAAACAAGGTTATACCATTATTGAACGAAACTGGAGACACAGTCATTGGGAAGTAGACATTATTGCAAGTAAAAAAAACAAATTACATTTTGTAGAAGTGAAAACCCGAAACTCGCACAGATATGGCAAACCCGAAGAAAGTTTTGGTAAAAATAAAATGAAAGCTTTGAAAAATGCTGCCGAAGAATACCAGTATCAACACCCTGAATGGAAAAAAATTCAATTTGATATATTGGCAATTACTTTGCAGCATGAAGAAGTTGTAGAAATATTTTTAATTGAAGATGTTTATTTTTAATCTGAAAGTGAAAATGCAGAGCATGTAATAAATAAAAACAATGAAGTTAATTTTAATTAGTTTAGGCAAACCGCATGACGCACATTTTAAAGAGGGTATTCAGGAGTTTTCAAATCGTTTAAATAAATATTTTTCTGCCGAATGGATCATTGTTCCACCGCCCAAAAATGCAGCATTATTAAGTATTTCAGAAGCAAAAAAAACAGAGGCAGGCTTATTAATGCAACAAATTCAGAAAGATGATTTTGTTGTTTTATTGGATGAAAGAGGAAAACAGTTCACATCTCCTTTTCTTGCAAACTTTATACAACAACGAGCCAATGAAAGTTGTAAAAGAATATTGTTTGTTATTGGCGGAGCTTTTGGTGTAGATGAATTAATAATGAAAAGAGCAAATTTTACCTGGAGTTTGTCTAATCTTGTATTTCCGCATATGATGGTTCGATTAATTTTAGCCGAACAATTATACAGGGCTTGTACTATTTTAAAGAATGAAAAATACCATCACGAATAAATAAAAAACAATGCTTTCACTTACCATCATAATTATCATTTTTACGGCAGTGATTTCTTTTATGGCGTTCAGCAATCAAAAACTCGTAAATGATTTAATTTTTTATGTAAAGCCGGTCAGAGAAAAAAACGAATGGTTTCGATTTGTAAGTTGTGGTTTTATTCATGCAGATATTGGTCATCTTGCATTCAACATGATTTCGTTGTATATGTTTGGGGAATTGGTAGAAGATCAATTTGCTATTTTCTTTGGCAGTTTAAGTAAATTAATTTATGTCGTGTTTTATATTACCGCTTTGATAGTATGCTTGATTCCAACTTATATTAAAAACAGAAACAATGATTATTACAGAAGTTTGGGGGCATCAGGTGCAGTATCTGCCATTGTTTTTGCAGGAATATTTTTGTATCCAACAGCAAAGATTGGCATTTTCATCATTCCACCTATTATTCCCGGTTTCATTTTTGCGCCTATTTATTTAATGATATCGGCATTACTAGCTAAAAAAGGAGGCGACAACATCAATCATTCCGCACATATTTGGGGAGCCATTTATGGAGTTGTGTTTTTAATTGTCTCTACAACCTCGCTATCCAACGTAGATGTAATAACAAGCTTCACAGAGCAAGTGAAGGGTTGGTTTTTAAATTAAACTTGTTTACAACATTCCTTTTGTGCATAAAAAAAATTTTTTTTATTTTTATGCACAATATTATTTTTTTGTTATCTTGCTTGCTCATTAAATCAAACTGCTATGAGGAAGATTCTACTATTCTGGTTATTTTCATTGGTTTTTAGTTTTTCGATTAATGCTCAATCAGCAAGTACTTATTCATTTGCTGCTAGCACTGGAACTTACACTCAGGTAAATGATGCAACAGCAACTAGATTAAATTTTGTTGAAGCAGACACCTATCTAAGTTCAGCACAATCTATAGGATTCAATTTTGTATATGAAGGTATAACTTATACTCAATTCAAAATGGGTTCTAATGGATTTATTAGTTTGAATAGCTCTGGTACTGCTACTCTTACAGCCAACAATTTTTCAACTGCTAATACTAATTCAAGACCTATTATAGCTCCATTATGGGATGACTTAGAAGGAGCAGCTACTGGCTCGGTTAGTAGAGCATATTTTGAGGTTACCGGCACAGCACCAAATAGAGTTTTAACTGTCGAATGGCGTAATTGGGAGTGGAATTATTTATCTAGTACGCCTGTAATTAGTTTTCAAGCAAAACTATATGAAACCACAAATATTATTGAGTTTGTTTACAGATCAGAGACAGGAACTCCAAGTTCTGGTTCAGCGTCAATTGGTATAGGTTCAGCAACTGGTTCTGGCAATAATAGTTACTTAAATTTAACAAGTATTACTACACCCGCGGTGAGTAGTACATCAAGTGTTACAACACTGTCAACAAAGCCTTCAACAGGGCAGGTCTATACTTTTACACCTCCAACTCCTTGTTCTGGTGCACCACTAGCTGGAACAGTTTCTGGTCCAGCTAGTGCTTGTTCAGGTACTGGGTTTAACATTACTGCTACTGGTTATTCTACTGGTGTTAGTGGGATGACTTACAGGTGGCAAACTGCTACATCTGCAACTGGCCCTTGGACGAATACAACTGGAACAAATCCAGCATCTTTTACTGCAACACAAACTGCAACTGCTTTTTATAGATTGGTTGATACATGTACAAACAGTGGCATTGGAGCTGAGTCTAATGTGATATCAGTTACAATTGGTAATGCCAGTTATAGTTCATTGCCTTTTTTCGAAAGTTTCGAGAACTTATGGATTGATGGATGTAATACAAAAGATATTCCAACTAACAACTGGAGAAATAGCCCCGCTACAACAGATAGTAGCTGGAGAAGGGATGATGATGCAGCTAGTGGTGGTAACACGGCTATTTGGGGATCAACAACTTCATACATGTATACACCTGCATCTTCAAATGGTAGTAGATCTGCTCGTTTTCACTCTGGAAATATAACTGCTGGTCGAAGAGGTATTTTTGATTTATATATTGATTGTTCTTCTGGAGTTGCTACGAAACAACTAAGTTTTGATTATATAAATACATCAGGTACCGATTCGTTAGTAATATCTATGTCTACAGATGGTGGGGTATCATTTGCAAGACTTGATTCAATAACTCTTAGGACTGCTTGGACAAATAAGCTTGTAAATTTTACTTCAACAAGTTCGACTACAATTTTACGATTTACAGCAACTGCTGATTTTGGTAGCACTGATATAGGCTTAGATAATGTTAATGTTGTTGTTTTGAATACATGTTCAGGTACTCCAACTACAGGAATAATTTCATCAAATTCTACAACTGTATGTGCAGGTAGCAGCGTCTCCTTTTCAAGTTCAACATATACTATAGCAACTGGTATGACTTATCGTTGGCAAACATCTGCAACAGGGAGTGATCCTTGGACAAATACAACTACAACTTCCGCTAGTTCATATTCATTTACATTTTCAACGCCAGTTTGGGTAAGAAGGGTAGATACTTGTACCAATAGTGGCCAGTTTGCAGTTTCTAATGCTATTCAGGTTTCATTAAATGCTGCAGCATATGCAAGCTTACCATTTAGCGAAAGTTTTGAAGCTACATGGATTGATGGTTGTGGAACAACTGGAAGTAAAAGTATACCAAATAACAGTTGGAGAAATACTCCAACTACAGGGAATAATTCATGGAGAAGAAATGATGAAACAACAACGAATTCAGGTTGGAGTAATACTAGTGGAGCTTATTCTCCTACATTCTCTGCTGGAGCTTATTCTGCCAGAATTCATACATGGTCGACAAGTACGCCTGGTAGTTTAGATGTTTATTTAGATTGTAGTTCAGGAGCAGCATCAAAACAACTTAGCTATGACTATATTAATACAAGCGGTAGCGATAGTTTAAAAGTCTTTTTATCAACCGATGGGGGTAATAATTTTACTTTTATAGGTACTAAAAATACAACAACAACTACTTGGTCTAGCTTCATTGTTCCTTTTACATCATCTTCAGCCACCACAGTAATTAGGTTTACTGCTTATGGAGATTTTGGAAGCACTGATATTGGTTTAGATAATATAAATGTTGTAAGTGTTGCTTGTGGTTCGCCAACTTCAATAATAACCTCGGCAATTAATGCAACAGGTGCGACTTTAAGTTGGACAGCACCTGTATCTGCACCTTCAAGTTATGAAGTTTTTTATAGTACAACCAATACTGCACCAAATTCTGGCTCTACGCCAAATGTTACTGGGATTACAGGACTTACCACAAACATTACTGGTTTATCAAGTGCTACTACTTACTTCGTTTGGATAAGATCCAATTGTGGGGGTGCTGGTACAAGTTCTTGGGCTAGTGGTGGATCCTTTATAACAGCCTGTGTGGAGGTTTCAGCATTTTCTCAAAATTTTGATGGTGTTGTTGCAGGTACATTCCCTCCTTGTTGGGCTAAGGTGGGTACAACAGGAAATACTTACACACAAGCATCAACAGCTATTTCAAGTCCTAATAATTTATATATCTATAGCAGTACAACTTCTAATTTAGCAGTAGTAGCTATGCCTGCTGTAACCAATGCAAGTGCAGGAACACATCTATTGAAATTCAAAGCAAGAGCTAATTTTACAGTGGGTGGAGTGATTGAAGTTGGTTATTTAACTAACCCAACAGATGCCGCAACATTTGTTTCTTTATCCTCTTTTACTACAACAAGTACTACGCTAGTTGATAACTTTGTGCTTAGTCCCGTAAATGCACCTGGAGGAGTAACTACACTAGCTTTTAGACATACTGGTTCTCCTGCAAACAGTGTCTTAATTGATGATGTGGTTTATGAACAAATTCCATCTTGTTTAGAACCTACTGCACTAAATGCATCTTCAGTAACTACAACAACTTCAACAGTTGGTTGGACTGTTCCTTCTGGTACGCCAACCAGTTATTTTTGGGAGCTTAGAAGTTCTGGTGCTGCTGGTAGTGGAGCTACTGGATTATTAAATAGCGGTAATACAACTCAAAATAGCGTTGCTTTAACTTCTCTTCAACCTGGGACAGGTTATCGATTTTACGTTAAAACAATCTGTAGTAGCAATACAGATACAAGTTCATACGCAACTTTAAATTTTAGTACATTACTTACAAATGATGATTGTTCTAGTGCTACATCAATTACTGCTGGAGCGGGTACTATTAATGTAACTTCAGTAGGAGCAACACAGAGTTTGGCTCCATCATTATGTGGCGGATTTACAGCTTCGAGTGCATTAGATATTTGGTATAAATTTACTACAACACAAGCTGGCGCTGCAACGATTTTAACTACAGGATTAGATGTTGTAATTGAGGCTTATAGTGGTAGTTGTGGAAGCTTAACTAGTTTAGGGTGTGCTGATGTTTCAGGCACAACAGAAACTTTAAATTTAACTGGGTTAACTGCTGCAACTACCTATTACTTTAGGGTATACGCTTATGTTTCTACTGGAGCATTTACTGTAAATGTTTCTGGTGTCGCTCTTCCTGTTACCATCACTTCTTTCAAAGGAGAAAAAAGAGGATTACAAAATTGGTTAACTTGGACTACCGCTACAGAGCAAAACAACAAAGGTTTTGAATTACAAAGAAGTGCTGATGGAGTTAATTACTCAACATTGTCTTTTGTAAATAGCAAAGCAATCAATGGAAATAGCAATACAACCTTAGATTATACTTTCACAGACACCAAACCATTTGCAGGCAACAGCTATTACAGATTGAAACAAGTGGATCATGATGGTAAAGAAAGTCTGAGCCAGGTATTATTGTTGAAAGGTACCAAAGGAACACAATTGGATATCACATCGATTTATCCAAACCCAACTACCAGTCAATTAAATGTACTAATGAGTGCTCCTTTAAGAGATAAAGTAACCATTCTTATTACTGATGTTGCAGGCAAAGTACTAGTACAAAGATTAGTGAATGTAGTTCCGGGTGACAATAGCCTTCAATTGGATGTCAGCAAACTTGCATCAGGAACTTATATCATGAAAGCAATCTGTGAAAATGGATGCGATTCAGGATCTAAGAAATTTATGAAGCAATAATTAATTGCAAACTGATTCTTTTATCAAAACCACAACACTTCGGTGTTGTGGTTTTTTTTGAGGAAAACGGTATTTGATTCATGTAATTAATTGTGCAAATAAATAACCTTTTACTACATTAATTTAATTATTCAAAGCTTCAGTCTATGCATCATCTTTATGATATCAGGTAATCCCGTAAAGAAATTTAGCCTTAAAGCAATGTATTCGAAATCTTGAATCTATTAAATTAAAATACAACTCGCATATAAAGTCGATGGGTCAAATTAGCCATCGCATTAATATTACGCATGGTCTTCCAATCCTTCTCATAAGATTGTATACAAAAAGTGCCGATGATAATTCATCGGCACTTTTTTTTAAAATTATATTTCATTTTATTTCACAACCTGAAATTTAGCACTGTCAATAATTCTACCATTTTTATCACACAATAAAAAGAAGTAGATTCCTCTGTAATAATTATCTAGTGAAATAGTAAGCTTATTACCAGTTACTGCAATTTCACTTACTTTTTTTCCAATTGCATTATACAATTGCAAAACACAGCCTTTCTCAAGTAATCGTTGAAATTCAAAATTAATAAACGAACTAGCAGGATTGGGATAAAAACGAGTAATTTTAACTGTACCCAAATCATTATTCCAATAAGTATTGGCATCAGCAACATTTACTGAAACTGAAAAAAGGAAAACGAATAGTAAAGTGTACAATTTTTTCATCAATCACTTTTAAAAAATGAAGTTAGGAAAAAGTTTGTTATACATCCAAAGATATTTTCAATGTCAAACAATGACATCAATCAAATAAATAAAAACCTTTCACACAAACTATAAAGCAGCTAAAATATTGTTGATAGCTTCAAAGTTTGGCAAATCGCCTGCACTTTCTAATACTTCTGCATAACGTACAACTCCTGCACCATCAATTACAAAAGCAGATCTTTTACTAACACCTTTCATCCAGCCGATAAAAACATCATAAAATGCACCGTATGCAGGTGAAATTTCTTTGTTAAAATCGCTCAACAAAGGAAAATTTAATTGTTGCTCTTCTTTAAATTTTGCCAATGTAAAAGGCGAATCGACTGATATCCCCAAGACTTGTGCATTTGCATTATTATACAATGCAATATTATCTCTCACATTACACAATTCAGTGGTGCATACCCCTGTGAAGGCCATTGGAAAGAACAAAAGAACCACATTTTTACCTGCAAAATCTGCAAGACTTACTTGATTTCTATCTGTGTCAGGTAAAGTAAAAGAAATAGCCTGTTGACCTACTTGTAAACTCATAATAAATTGTTTTGATTAGTATAAAAGTTATAAAGATAATTAATCGTATTTACCCATTTGTCTTAAAAAACGAACGTGTGCCACAACCGCTTTCCGCATAGTAGGATATTCAATGTATTGCAGTTGATATTCCATACATACGGCTTTTACTATTTCGCTTATTGCAGGATAATGAACGTGTGAAATTTTTGGAAATAAATGGTGTTCAATTTGAAAATTAAGTCCACCAACCAACCAACTGATTACTTTATTTTTTGTAGCAAAATTTGCCGTTGTTTTAATTTGATGTGCAGCAAACTCATCCGGTAATTTATGTGTATCCATATCAGCAATAGGAAAATGTGCATGTTCTACAGTATGTGCCAATTGAAACACAATGCTTAATACAAAACCAGAAAACATACTTACTACTATGAAGCCCATCAACCAATTAAACCAGCCAAGCATTATTATTGGTAATGCTATAAAAACAAATCCATGATATACCTTTGTAACCCAAAATTCTACATGATCTTTTGTTTCCATTTTTTTCAAAGGCACATCACCAATCTTCTTTAAAAAATATTTTTTATAATCGGTAAAAAATATCCAAAACACATAAAGCAACATGTACAAAAACCAAAAATAAAAATGTTGAAAACGATGCATCCATAATCTTTTTTGTGTAGGAGCCATTCTCATAAAAACACCAACTTCAATATCATCATCTACTCCATCCACATTGGTAAAACTATGATGTATCATATTATGTTTCATATTCCATAAAAAATGGTTTGCACCCAACATACTTAATGAAGTAGCTGCTAATTTATTTTTCCATTTGTGCTGGCTGAAACTACCATGACTTCCATCATGCATTACATTAAAACCAATTGCTGCAATTAACCCTCCCAATATGAAACACTCGGGTATCGCAAAATACCAATTTGGAGTAAAAAAGATCAGATGAATGTAAACTCCAACAAATGAAGTAACCAATACAATTGCTTTGGTAAATAAGCTCATGTTGCCTGTTGCAGAAATATTATTATCATCAAAGTATTGGTATACTCTTTTTCTGAGTTCAGTATGCAGTGATTCTTTTACTACAGGAAACTTGGGCATAGTAAATGATGTCATTGGGTAGTTTTAATTTTTAAATTACTGCAAGATACTTGCTTATGGATAAAAAAGAGTACTAAAGTTCTGTTATGACTAAAAAATATTTATTTCATAGCAATTAATTTTAACAGAACTCAGTGTAAAAAAGAAGATTACTTTGTTTAAAAACACATTTCCACATTGGTGGTATAACTTGTGCATGATTATTAACTTATTTTATACGTAGTTTGAGGTGTAGAAATTTAAATAATTGTTTGATTTTTTATGCTATAAAAATTATTCAACACAAATGATAGCAACCAAAGAAATAAATGCATTACTTACCTTGATAGATGACCCTGATGAAGAAGTATTTAACACAGTATCAAGTAAGATTATCGACTTTGGGAAAGGAATCATTCCTAACTTAGAAAACCTTTGGGAAAACAGTGCTAGTGAAGATGTTCAGGAACGTATTGAACTTTTAATTCATCGGCTGCATTACACAGATTTAACAAATGATTTTATTGAATGGCGTGACAGCGCTGATCACGATTTACTTTTCGGAGCTTTGTTGGTTGCAAGATTTCAGTACCCCGATTTGCACACAACGCCTGTTTTACAAGACATAGAAAAAATCAGAAGAAATGTTTGGCTTGAGTTGAATAATTATCTCACACCCTTAGAACAGGCAAATGTTTTAGGCAGTATCATCTTTAATTATTATCGTTTGAAAGGAGTAGAAACAACCTATACCAACCCTGATGAATTTTACATACATAAAGTAATTGAAACCAAAAACGGCACTGCAGCTATCAACGGAATTATTTACCAGATAATGTGCAATCTATTAGACATCAAAGCCAGCATTATCAATATTCCCAACCAAACCATCATTGCATTTTATGCAAGTGATTATGATGCTGTTACTTACAAAGGACATCCGCAAGAAAAAATATTATTTTATGTGGATGGCTTAAATGGTCAAGCATACGGACATCTGGAAATAGAAAATTATTTCAAAAAAATTGACATCAAACCGGCAGCGAAATTTTTAAAACCGGTATCTAACAAACAAATCATTAAAATGTTATTGGAAGAAATCAGTCAATGTTTTAAACTAGAAAGCAATCTATACAAACAGCAAGAGCTGCTTGCCCTTGCCGATTTATTAAATGATTAATTTCAAAATTTTTCTAAAATTACTTCTCCCCTTTTACATATTTTTTCAACCATTCTCCTTGTTCCCATAACATGTGCAACAAATTTTCTTTGCCTCTATAGCTATGTGCTTCATAAGGTAAGTACACAAATCTTACAATTCCTCCGTGCCCTTTTACTGCATTGTACAAACGCTCACTATTGATTGGAAATGTTCCGGGATTATCATCAGAATCGCCGTGAATTAACAACAACGGCGTTTTTATTTTATCTGCATAACTAAACGGACTCATTTCATAATACAATTGTGGCGCTTGCCAATAGGTACGTTCTTCATTCTGAAAACCAAATGGCGTAAGTGTTCTGTTGTAAGCCCCGCTCCTGGCAATCCCGGCTTTAAAAAGTTGGGTGTGCGCCAGTAAATTGGCTGTCATAAATGCACCATAACTGTGTCCACCAACTGCTACTCTGTTTCTGTCTCCAACACCCATTTCACTTAATTTTTGTATAGCAGCTTCTGCATTTAATTTTAATTGCTCAATAAAATTATCATTGGGCTTTTTATCCGCAGATACAGACACAATAGGCATTTCAGCATTATCCAAAACTGCGTATCCTTGCGTTACATAAAAAATTGGCGAGCCCCAGCTCAATGTTGTAAAACGAAATTTACTGCCTCTTATTTGTGCCGCATCTGATGCGTTGTTAAACTCACGTGGATAAGCCCAAATCAATACCGGCAATTCGCCATCTTTGTTTTTATCGTAACCTTTTGGTAAATACAAATCCCCTGTTAAGTCAACACCATCTGCTCTCTTGTATTGAATTTTTTCTTTTGTAACTCCTACTAATTGCGGATACGGATTTTTAAAATCAGTAATCGTTCTATCAGCAATTCTTAATTTCAAATTTTTGATGATATAATTAGGTGGTTCTTTTTGTGATTCTCTGCGTGTAAGCAATACCAGTTTTTCTGCATCAATCACATCAGATACATATTCAAACGATTCCTTTTGACAACGCCATATTATTTCACTTTTCTTCGTAGTCAAATCAAAGTTTGCCAAGAATGGTAAATCCCCATCGGGAGAAGAACCCACGTTGTTATTCAGCAAAATGCTGTTGTTAAACACTTTTACCACACTCCTTCCGTAATAATTTTTTTCTGTAACAGGTGTTCCCGGATTGCCATAAGCATCTGTTGTATTTCTTTCAAATAAAAGTTCTAGGTCAGATTTTACAGAATTGAAAGCACTTACCCGAGCAATTTGTTTGGCAGTTAATCCTTCTGTTACCCATGCAAAATTCTTATCTCCCCAAGTTGTACCACGATAACGCATTTTTGTTTTAAACAATTCCTGTACCTCACGGTTAAAAGGTGCAGCCCATGCAAATACTTGATCATGAAAATCTACTTTCTTTTTTATCAAACCACTATCCAACGGAACACACCATGTAATCGTAGCAGCTTCATCATCTCTCCAATCGAATAAACGAGGAACATTTTGTATATTATCATAACCACTAGGAGTACCTTCTGTACTTGGCAACTCTGCCAGAACTTTTACTACATTTCCCGAAAGATCAGTAATAGCAACAGTTGCAGGAAATCCCGCAGCAGTAACCAAATAAGAAAAAGGTGGATGAATTACTTTTGTCAACAGATAATTTTTATCCGGAGATGGTGTAAACAAACTATAAATTGCAGGCTTACCAATATTGGTTTCAATACCATTTTTTGTTTGAATCAATTGTGCAGTTGCCATAAATTCAAATAACTGCTCATCATAAGGCGATTTGATTAAATCTTGAAAAGTAGCACTTGGCGCAACTTTGCCAATGTTTTGTTGTATCGTTGGACCTTTAGGCGTGATTGGTTTTTTAGGCATTGGCTTCAATGCATTTGCAGCAGCTTTATACAAAATAGTATTGTCATCCAACCATGCAAAAGCATTGCCAATGGTAGTGTTTACTGGTTGTTTGTTCCATTGTGTTACTTTCTTTGTGGCAATATCTACTACATAAATATCAACTCGTTCATTGGTAGTATTGGTGAATGCAATTTTTTGTTCATTCGGACTCCAACTAATATTTCCTGCCATCAATTTAACAGGCATTCCAATCAATGGAAAAACTTTTTCGGAGTTAATATTTTTTAATTGAAAATTATTGATGAATGATTGTCTGCTTGGAGAAAAATTATTTGGGTTTAAACGCAAACCTGCCAAACGAACTTCAGGTTGTCCCAATTCTTCTACCGTAGGATAACTGTTTCTTTCAACCACCAACATCCATTCTGCTTTGCTGTCTACACTAATTGTTGGTGTTGGCTTTGCCAGTAATAAGTCTGCAATTTCTTTGGGAGGTAATTGATAATTAATTGCATCCTGTGCATTAGTACTACATACAAATTGTACAAACAAAATAGCAATCAACAGGCGCATTACAACAAAACGGTTTTGCATAATAGAATATTTTTTAAGCATTGAAGATACGCTGAGCGGCTGAAGTAAAACCTGTTTGAGATGAATTTTTTTGTGGCAATCGGCTGCAACGCTTTACCCGTCTGTAGTTGGGGCTTTTCGCAAGTAGTCCTCCCAAAGCTGCGGGCTACTTTGCTGCAATCCCCCTGCCTTTGAACATTAGCACTTTATTGAAAAATAGCGTGAGTCTTCGGACAGAATGACTTGATGGTGTTTTAAAATTACCAAGCTTGGAGTAGTCTTACCGACTACGTCACGGTGTTACCAAATCTCTGATTTGTAAAAAAAACAATTTTATAACTTGTATCATTAATTGAATGGCTGCCGGATTGCAGTGGAAATACTTTTTGGAGGCACAACAAAAAGATTGCAACGAAAAGCCGGAACTGCAGTTGAGATAAGGGTTGCAGCTCACAGCCTTAAAATAAAATTTACTTCATTCAGCAAAAGTTTATTCTGCGCTATCTATCACAAACTTGTATAATTAAAAACTTTAAGTAGTTGGTGTTTTCCATGCCCCATACAATCGGATGATCGGCTGCCTGTGCATTAAATACTACTTGTTTTATTTTTTTGCGGGCATCTTTTGCTGCCAATTCTATGGTATGTAAAAACAAATCGGGCGGTACTAAATTGGTGCAGCTGCTTGTGACCAAAAAGCCACCGTCTTTTACCAGTTTCATACCCCGTAAATTAATTTCTTTGTATCCGGTAATTGCTTTTTGTATGGTTTCTCTGCTTTTTGTAAATGCAGGTGGGTCGAGCATTACAACATCATATTGTTTTCCTTCTTTAGCCCAGTTTTTTAATACATCAAAAGCATTCATTGCTTCAAAATGAACAATTTTTTCTAAGCCATTTAATGCTGCATTTTTATTGGCTTGCTCTACGGCATTGGCGCTGATGTCGATACCCAAAACGCTTTTCGCTCCGTAGTGTGCCGCATGAATTTCGAACGTACCTGTGTAAGTAAATGCACCTAAAACATCGGCGCCTTTTACAATATGTTGTATGGCTCTTCTGTTGTCTTGTTGATCTAAAAAATAACCAGTCTTTTGTCCGTTTTCTACATCTACCAAAAACTTCAATCCATTTTCGTTAATGGTAATTTGTGTATCAAAAGGTGCTGATAAAAATCCTTTGACTTGTGGCAAACCTTCGAGTTCACGTACAGGTACATCATTGCGTTCGTAAATACCTTTGGGCGAAAAAATTTGCTGCAAAGCCTTTACAATAGCTGGTTTCCAGACTTCCATGCCATAAGCCAATGTTTGTATTACAAAATAATCATTGAATTTATCAATAATTAAAGCTGGCATTTCATCGGCTTCTCCAAATACCAATCTGCAATTTTCAGTATAACCAATTTGTTGTCTATATTTCCAGCATTGTGCAATTCTGTTGTAAAAAAATTGCTCATTGATTTCTTCTTTTTTTCTGGTAAGTAAACGAACCAAAATTTGAGATTTCGGATTGATAAATCCTCTGCCACAAAATTTATTATCGTGATAATATACATCTACAATTTCGCCGGAGGCAATTGTTGTAAGGTCTGCAAT